>JBHPGW010000014.1:0-48938 GCA_042569785.1 Planctomycetota bacterium
GTACCAAAAAATATTTGCCTCGGCTGGTCGATCTGGGTGCGGACAAATGTATCCCCTGCAAAGTAATGGCTCCTATGCTTGAAGAGTTGAAGAAAGACTACGCCGAAATTTTTACAGTCGAGTTTATTGATGTCTGGAAAAATCCCGCTGCGGCAGAAAGTTACGGTATCAGATCGATCCCGACGCAAATATTTTTTGGTACTGACGGCGAAGAAGTGTTTCGCCATGAAGGATTTTTTTCCGGAGAAGCTATCCTGGCGAAATGGAAAGAACTTGGTATAAATATTGACAAAGAAACAAATTAAGAAACGAATATGGAAGAGTTTTTTAGTAATCTGACCGAAGCGGTTGAGGCTGCGCCATTGGTAGCGGTAGGGGCTGCTTTTGTCTGGGGTGTGCTTAGCATAATCCTAAGTCCCTGTCACCTGGCAAGTATTCCTTTGATCGTCGGTTTTATTGACGAACAGGGACAGATGTCAACCAGGCGTGCATTCGGTATTTCTACAATTTTTGCCGTCGGTATCCTTATTACTATCGGCATAGTCGGTGTTGTTACCGGCTCGCTCGGCCGATTGCTGGGCGATCTGGGTGGTTACGCCAACTACTTCGTAGCGTTTATCTTTTTTATTGTGGGTTTACATCTGCTCGGCGTAATATCGATCCCCTGGTCAGGGCCGGGACAGGTAGGGATGAAAAGGAAAGGAGTACTTGCCGCTTTTATCCTCGGTCTTATTTTTGGTATCGCGTTAGGGCCATGCACTTTTGCTTATATGGCTCCTATGCTGGCGGTGACTTTTAAAATGGCGTCGACCAAACTTGCTTATGGTGTGCTTTTGCTATTGTTTTACGGCATTGGGCATTGCTCGGTAATTGTCTTTGCGGGCACTTTTACAGGAGTTGTCCAGCGTTATATGGACTGGAACGAAAAGTCGAAAGGCACTATAATAGTCAAAAAGATCTGTGGTGCATTAATACTGATCGGCGGGATTTATCTTATTTATGCCGCACCTTAAAAATATGAAAAGGGGATAGCCATGAAAAAAACGAATATCAATTTGGTTATTGACGCATTACTGTTATTGTGTATTGCTGCTATAGCCGGGATCGGCTTGTTGATGAAATATGTGCTGGTTCCAGGCTATCTGCGCTGGGAGATCTACGGGCGAAACGTAAGCTTGTTTTTCCAGGGACTTGACCGGCATCAATGGGGGACGATCCATTTTATTGTCGGCCTGGTCATGCTTGGCCTGCTTGTACTACATGTATTTCTACACTGGCAGATGGTTGTCAATATTTATCGCGGCTTCCTGCCGAATCGGATCGCACGCTGGATCGTCGCGTTGCTGCTTGCTTGTGTGACAATAGTTTTGCTTGTCTTTCCTTACCTTGTCAAGCCCGAAGTAGTTGATCAGGGACGCGGCTTGGGTCACGGCTCAGGGGCCGCAGTTCCGGCATGTGATATCGAATGTAATGTGAAATGTGATACACCAAAGAGTCCATAAAAATTATACTGGCAAGCAGGTGTTGTTAATGAAGGAGCGAAATGGATGGAACCAGTTATTGCTAAAGAACAGGCCAGGGGGCTTAGTATTTTTGAGAGGTATTTAACCCTTTGGGTTTTTCTCTGCATTGTTGGCGGGATCGTGCTTGGTAAGGTTGCTCCTGGTTTTGCGAAGTATCTTGACGGTATGGCGATCTCTGTCGGGCAGGCTCCGGTGGTGTCGATACCGATAGCGGTGTGTCTGTTTTTTATGATGTACCCGATAATGGTCAAGATCGATTTCGCCGAGGTTTTAAAAGCAGGCAAGAGTATTAAGCCTGTGGGACTTACGCTTTTTATCAACTGGGCGGTTAAGCCATTTACGATGTACGCGATCTCGGTTTTGTTTTTGGGTGTTCTTTTTCACAGCTTTATTGGTGCTGATGCTGTCGATCTTGTGAAGATGCCTTTAGGACAGAGCCTGGAGGTCGGAGCTTCTTATGGTGATGGCACGGTGGTTGAGATCGATGGGGTCAAGTGGCTTGAGGTGCCTTTATGGCGAAGTTATCTGGCGGGGTGTATCCTTTTGGGGATCGCTCCTTGTACAGCTATGGTGCTGGTGTGGGGTTCTTTGTCAAAGGGTAACGATGGGCATACTCTGGTAATGGTCGCGATCAACTCCTTGGCGATGCTGTTTTTGTATGGTCCTTTGGGAGGTTTTCTGCTTGGTGTCGGGAAGTTGCCGGTGCCATGGCAGGCGCTGCTGTTGTCGATCTCGGTGTATGTTGCTTTGCCTTTGGTGGCGGGGTATTTTTCGCGGAAATTGATAATCGCGCATAAGGGGCTCGACTGGTTCGAGGAGAAGTTTCTGCATGTGCTTACGCCTGTGACGATAGTCGCGCTTTTGATCACGCTGGTTCTGCTGTTCTCGTTTAAGGGTGATGTTATCCTCTCGAATCCGTTGACTATCCTGTGGATCGCTATACCTTTGTTCATTCAGACGGTTTTGATATTTGCTTTGGGTTATGGCCTGGCGAAATTGCTTAAGCTTAATTACAGCGACGCGGCACCATCGGCGATGATAGGCGCTTCGAATCATTTCGAGGTTGCGATCGCTACTTCGGTAATGCTTTTTGGCTTATCTTCGGGGGCCGCTTTGGCTACGGTTGTCGGCGTGCTGATAGAGGTGCCTGTGATGTTGATGTTGGTAAAGTTCTGCCTGCGTAGTCAGGGGTGGTTCAAAAAAGATATCGAACGGGGCTGAAATGAGTTTAGTGACAATTATTGTTATAGCGGTCGGTTTGGCGATGGATGCCTTTGCGGTTTCTATCGCTGCCGGCGCGACATATAAAAAAGGTGGTGCCGGCCACGCTTTTCGGATGGCTTTCGCTTTTGGCGGGTTTCAGGCGATAATGCCGGTCGTTGGCTGGTTTGGGGGGTTGACGCTGAAAGAGATGATCGGCGATTACGACCACTGGATCGTGTTTATCCTGCTGGCGTTGATAGGTGGTAAGATGATCTACGAGTCCTTTAAAATTAAGCAGGCTCAGAAAACTACAGATGTGCTAAGTGCCGCAGCGATCCTTGTTTTAGCTGTCGCTACCAGTATCGATGCCCTGGCTGTCGGGGTTACTTTTTCTTTTCTCCTGGCAGGATCACTTATTATAGCGGTGATAATCATTGGGCTGATCACCTTTGTCCTTTCGTATGCGGGGTTTTTTATCGGCAAAAGTTTTGGCCATTTTTTCGAGACTGGCATCGAAGCTTTCGGCGGGCTTGTACTGCTTGGCATAGGGACCAAAATTCTTATCCAGCACCTGTTTTTTACTGTTTGATAAAAATGCGATTTGCTGGTAGAATTGCAATAGAATAGATGACGGTAAATTAAGGGTTTTAAAATGGCCAAATTGAAAAAACAGCTCGGTTTGCTTGATGTGTTTTCGGTGGCATCCGGTGCTATGATAAGTTCGGGCTTGTTTATTTTGCCTGCTATCGCTTTTGCAAAAGCGGGTCCTGCGGTTATACTCTCCTATTTGTTCGCTTCGATCCTGATAATCCCCAGTGTCCTTAGTAAAGCTGAATTGGCCACGGCTATGCCTCGTGCGGGGGGGACATACTTTTTTATCGAACGAAGTCTTGGCTCAGCCTGGGGCATGTTCAGCGGGTTCGCGGGCTGGTTCTCACTGGCACTTAAAAGCGCATTTGCCATCGTCGGTATGGCGATCCTTATCGAAGTTGTACTGCAGTCGGCGTTCTCGGCTGTCCTGGAGCCTTGGCATCTGAAAGTTATAGGCGTGCTCTGCTGTTTGGCGTTTATGGCTTTGAACATCGTAAGCGTTAAACATACCAGCAGATTTCAGGTACTGCTTGTGGCGATGCTGCTGGTGATATTAGCGGTGTTCGTAATACTCGGCGCAGGAGCTGTCGAAGCCGTAAGATTTAAAGGCTTTTTGGATAAGGGCTGGGCGGCGGTGTTCGCGACATCAGGGCTTGTCTTTATTAGTTTCGGAGGCTTGACCAAGGTCGCCAGTATCGCAGAAGAAGTTAAGAATCCCGGCAAAAATCTACCGTCAGGGATGATACTGGCCTGGTTCGTTGTAACGGTATTTTATCTCGGTGTGATCACAATTACCGTCGGTGTTGTTGATGGCTCGGAGTTGAGCGGCAACTTTCTGCCGATCTCGTTGGCGGCGAGTAAATTTATGGGATCGCCTGGCTTTGTAATTCTTGCTTTGGCAGCGATAGCGGCTTTTGTTACTACCGCTAATGGCGGGATATTAGCTGCATCACGGTCGCCTATGGCTATGGGCAGAGATAAATTGCTGCCGCCGGCTCTGTCACATGTCAATGAAAAGTTCAAAACACCTCATCTGAGCATTTTGCTTACCGGCGGATTTATGATCATGGCAATCACCTGTCTTGATCTTGAGTTATTAGTTAAAACCGCTTCAACCTTAATGATAATACTGTTCATTCTTGTCAACGCCAGCGTGATCATAATGCGTGAGAGCCGGATCCAAAGCTACCGTCCGAAGTTCAAATCGCCTTTGTATCCATACATTCACATTTTAGCTATCATCTTTTACAGCCTTCTTATTGTCGATATGGGAAAGGTGCCGTTACTTATAACCGCTGGCTTTACTATCTTGAGTACCGGGTGGTATTTTCTTTATTGTTTAAAGCGTGTTACCAGGGCTTCAGCGGTAATGCACATTGTCGAACGAGTTACAGCCAGGGAGCTTCGAACGGTCACCCTTGAAAACGAGCTTCGTGATATTTTGTTAGAGCGTGACGAGATAATCGAGGACAGATTCGATAAGCTGATAAGAGACTGTGATATTATCGACATCGAGGGTGAAAAGTCCGGCGAAGATGTTTTTCGTCAGATCGCTTCGGTACTTGCGGGCCGTCTTGAAACGGATGAATATGTTCTTTTTGAAAAGTTTCTGCATCGTGAAGAAGAGGGGCCGACGGTGATCCAGCCGGGCCTTGCCATACCGCATATAATAGTCGAAGGCCAAAATAAATTCGACGTTCTGCTTATCCGTGCCCGTGACGGGATCAGGTTTCCATATGCGCCGGAGCCTGTGCATATAATGTTTGTTCTGGCAGGCAGCAGAGACGAGAGGAATTACCACCTGCGGGCATTGATGGCGATAGCCCAGATCGCGCAGGAAAAACATTTCGAGCAGCGATGGCTAAACGCAAGGGACACCGAAGCGATAAGAAACCTCATATTACTGTCAACAAGAACCAGAGACACAAAAGCCTGATCGCAAATTGATCTTTTGAAACATGTTTACGGACGTGGAGGAGGGCAGCCGGAACAGGTAATAGTAATTTCCACCTCTGTTGAAGTGGTCATCAAGCCATCATTATCTATAGCTGTTGCTATCAGGATATAACTTCCGGTAACTTCCGGCAGCCAGTCGATTGTCCAGCCGTCACTGCCGTCAGTATCAGTTGCGAGCAGGAACTCATCGGCAAAGAATCCTACCCAGACAATCGAGCCGTCAGAATCCCAAGCATCGGCTTCGATGGTAATTATTTGATCTTCATAAATGCTATTGCCATCCTGCGGACTTATAATTTCTATCTCAGGCGGTATCATTGGTAAACCATACCAGATGGTCTGGTCAAGCCATTCTTCCAGGAGTAACGCTACATCAGAGATTTCAACAATGCCGTTTCTATTTAGATCGCCGGGCTGTTCGTCTTGGCTTTGCTGCCAATTAGTTGCAGTCGCTGCGAAATCGACAAGATTGACAATGCCGTCATTTGTCAGATCCGCAAGAAGTGCCCAGTTATGGCTCGGTATGCTCGCCTCGGATGTGCCGCCATAAACGCCCATATTGATTCGGCTGCTGCTGTTAGGCAATAGCTCATAGGCCGGGTCGAAGCCGGGATTGCCGGCGTCAATACATCTGCTGGTTACATCATCCCATGTCCAGTCATTGGTATCTGAATCCCACCGCCAGCCCTGACTTTTCAGGTGATAATCACCATCAACCCATAAATCATCATCCATATCTGTTGGCGTACTATTAGTGTCCCAGTATCCCGGTTCAACAAAATATGGATCGGCTATGATGTTGCCCAATCCCCAATTAAGCACGCAGTTTGAATCTATGTGGGCTCCCGCTTGTCCTGTTCTGATATTGCTATAAAGGGTGGTAAGAGACGAAGGCTCGCCATCGAGTAACGCAATTTCAAATCCATCCTGTGCCATATTGTTAGAGAGAATACAATTTACCAGAGTTGGATGGCTGCTATCATACGCACAAATCCCTCCGCCAAAAACTTCAGCCCTGTTGCCCGTAATAGTGCAATTGGTAATTACGGGACTGCTTTTTATACAGTTAATCCCTCCGCCGTTACCGGGCCCATACCAAAGATCATAAATATTTTTAGCCAAGTTGCCGCTGATTATGCAACTCTCGACCAACGAATTACTTTCGTAAAAATAAATCCCCCAGCCATTACCGGTAATAATGCTGTCAACAATAACAGTGTTGCTGTCAGCCCAACACAAAATTCCGAAGCTGTTATTGTCACTGATAGTACAGTTACTGATTATACAGTTTTCAGAGGGGTCGAATATCTCGATTCCTGCTTCATTACCTGTAACAGTACAGTTGCTGACTTTGGAAAAATTGCCGCTGATTCCGGCTCCGATGTTATTGGTAATTATGCAATTTGTTACTTCGGTAACAGCATAGGAAGACGTAATCCCACCAAAAATAAAATCATTACCTGTATTTTCACTGATTACACAATTTGTTATGATCGGATTGCCCTGTCCGTAACAATCGATTCCCCCAGGGCCGGTTTCGGAGATATTACCAACAATAACACAATCAGTAATAACAGGGCTGCTGTTTTTGCAATAAATCCCACCACCAGAGCTACCGCCATAGGGAGCATCAGCAAAAGTCGTGTTATCTGTGATAACACAATTTTTAATTACCGGATTACTTTGGTAACAATAAATCCCGCCACCAACAGCAGAATGAAAGGCCAAATCGGTAAAAGCCTTGTTATCTGTGATAACACAATTTTTAATTACCGGGCTGCTTTCATAACAGTAAATACATCCTCCTTGATTATAGGCATAGCCGTTGGTTATGGTCAGGCCATTTAGTACTGATAATTGGCTTTCACCGCTGACAAAGCTAAAGCCTCGATGAAAATTTCCTTCTGAGCCGTTGCAGTCAATAACTGTTGCAGCTACTATATCTGGGTCATCTGGGTTGATGCTGCGAACGGTAATAGCTCTGCCCATAAAGTCAATGTTTCTATTGCCCTGGCCGGTATATGTGCCTGTGCAGATGATGATGGTGTCGCCGTTGTTGGAGTCGTTGATTGCGGCCTGGATATTGTTAAAATCTGCCGGCCCATCGTCATCGACGGTAATAGTACGCTCGGCCAATGCTGTCTGGCAAATTGCCAGCACTATTAAAAAAACCACGACTGAAGTTACCCTGCGTGCCATTTTCTCACTCCTTCCAGGATCGCATGTAATAATCCCTTTTTGAAAACAATCTCGATTCCTCGTGATTATAGCAAAAACAACTCTTTTTCGCAACAAAAATTCTAAAAAAATGTTACTTGTGGTGGCCGGTTTGAGTGGGTATAATTGCGTTTTATCGAGTTAAAATTAAAATTGGATGGGTTAAAAATGAAGACGACTAAATTGTTATTGGTGGCGATGGTATTGTTTGTTCTGTTAGCCGGCTGTGCTCAGCAGGAAAAGTTCGAACCGGTCGAGAAAGTCTGTGCTGGTGGTCTCGATAAGGCTCAGGCGTTGCAGACAGCTGAGGCTGTGCTGGTCAAAATGCATTTTAAGATCGATAAGGCTGATGTTGAGCAGGGCTTTATCCGTACGCACGGCTTGACAGGGGCTCAGTTCTTCGAGTTTTGGCGTAAGGACAGTGCCGGTGAGTTTAACAGGGCAGAAGCTAACCTGCACAATATTCGCCGAATAGTCCAGGTGGACGTCACCGGGCAGGGCAGCGATGTGTGTCTAGGCTGTATCGTCAAGACGCAAAGGCTAAGTCTCTCCGAAGTCGCTAAAGATGACGAAGGTGACGAGGTAACTGTCACCGACAGGTTCGCACCGCAGATATCGCATGATCCTGATTTGAGACTTGGTGAGCGTAAGCAGGCCTGGGTCGATTTGGGCAGAGATACGAGACTTGAAACCAAAATTTTGAAACAGATCAAAGAGAAGCTATGAGAGTATTAGTTGCCGGCGGAGCAGGCTATATAGGCAGTAATATGGTGGCGATGTTGAAGGCTGCCGGCGCTGAGCCTATAGTTTTTGACAATCTCAGTAAGGGCCATCTTCAAGCTGTCAGAGATTGTGAGTTTGTCAGGGGCGAACTGGCTGACTACGATCTGCTGGTCGAGACACTGAGAAAATACGCTATCGAAGCGGTGATGCACTTCGCTGCCCTGATAGAGGTTGGCGAATCGGTAACCGAGCCTTTGCGATACTATCAAAATAATGTTTCCAATACGCAGAATCTGTTAAGCGCGATGGAAACCGCCGGCGTGGAAAAATTTGTCTTCAGCAGCAGTGCCGCTGTTTATGGTATGCCGGCGAAAGTCCCGATCGCTGAAGATGCTGCTACAGAGCCGATCAATCCTTACGGGGCGACCAAGCTTGCGGTCGAACAGATATGTCACTGGCAAAACCAGGCGGGCAAACTTCGCTATGCGGCTCTTCGTTATTTCAACGCATGCGGTGCCGGCGACAACGGCAAACTGGGCGAGGACCACAGTCCCGAATCGCATCTGATTCCACTGATAATCCAGGCGGCGATGGGTAAGCGCAAGGACATTAAGATTTTCGGCACCGATTATCCTACGCCGGACGGGACGTGCATTCGCGATTATATTCATATCGAGGACCTCTGCAGTGCGCATCTGCTGGCGTTGGAAAGACTCGATGAAAAGGCAGAGCTTATTTACAATCTCGGCAACGGCAAAGGCTATTCTGTCAGGGAAGTTATCGATTCGGTTAGAAAAGTTAGCGGTAAAGATTTTAAGGTGACTGAATCTGGTCGTCGGCCGGGCGATCCGCCGATATTGAATTCTGACGCTGCAAGAGCTAAAAACGAACTTGGCTGGAAGCCGCGATTCCCACAGCTTGACGCGATAGTTGAAACGGCGTGGAAATGGCACAGTGAAAATCCTAACGGTTACGAAAGTTGAATATGAAAAAGATTTTTATCGGTATCGATCTGGGTGGGACGAATATTAAGGTCGGCTGTTTCGACGGCCAGTTGAACCTGCTGCAAAAAACATCGGTTGCCACGCAGGGTGACATGGGCCCCGATGCGGTAATTGAGAGGATTATCCAGGCCGTCGAAGAGGTTTTATCCACTGCCGATAAGTCACTCGATGACGTCGCCGCTGCCGGGATAGGCACGCCGGGGCCGGCGAAATACCGCGATGGAATTATCATCCAGTGTGCTAATATGCCGAAACTCAAAGATTTCCCCATTCGCCGGATACTCAGTGAAAGGCTCGGCAAGCCCGTTATTCTTGAAAACGACGCCAACACTGCCTGCTTTGGTGAGCACGCCACGGGTTCGGGTAAAGGCGTGGACAACATGGTTTTTTTCACGCTTGGCACAGGGATTGGCGGCGGGATCATCTCCAACGGAAAACTGCTAAAAAGTTCAGGTGACAACGAAGCTGAGCTTGGCCATATCATAATTCAAGCTGACGGCAGAAAATGTAATTGCGGACAGAAAGGCTGTGTCGAAACTTATGCTTCGGCAAGTTCGACAGCCAGAAGGGCGGCCGAAGCTGTTCAGGCCGGCGAAGAATCGAGCCTCAGGCAACTCGCTGAGATAACCTGCAAAGATGTTTTCGAACATGCCGCAGCCGGTGACGAACTCGCCGAAAGAATAGTCGATGAAACCGCGAAAGCACTGGCGGTTGTTTGCGTAAATATGCTGCATGCCACTGAGCCGGAAAAGTTTGTTTTTGCCGGTGGAATGATCGCGGCGGGAGATGCGCTGTTAGACAGGATCAAACGTCACTTCACAGAATGTATCTGGGATATAAAAAATGAAGACGCGGTCGAGATATGTTTTGCCACATTAGGAGAAGACGCGGGCATCATCGGGGCGGCGGCTCTTGCAAAGAATATGGTCAGCGGTTAGTCCGTTTTTCTTCCTGTGAAAGTGATTCGTTCAGTGACCCACTGCGAAAGCCCTGCAGATCGACAGTTACATATTTAAAGCCTATCGATTTAAATTTTTCGATTATTTCAGAGCGGGCAGGTTCGATGGTTACCCTGTTCATATCTTCGGCGTGAACCTCAATTCTGGCTATGGTTTTGTGGTGGCGAACGCGAAATTCTGCAAGGCCAAGACTTCTCAGGAAATCTTCAGCCTGTTCTACCTGCTTCAATCTTTCTTCGGTGACTTCCAGGCCGTAACTGATCCGTGAGGCAAGGCACGGCGAAGCGGGGACATCAGCGGTGGGCAGATTCAACTGCCTGCTCAATTGGCGAATGTCTGCTTTGGTCAGTTGAGCATCCATAAGCGGGCTGTGAATACCGAAGACCTGCGCCGCGCGGTTGCCGGGGCGATAGTCATCTTTGTCGTCAAAGTTGCTGCCGCAAACAATGTTTTCAAAGTGGTGCTCTTTGGCGGTATCTTGTAAACTCGAGAAGAGGTGACTTTTGCAGTGGAAGCAGCGGTCAGCCTTGTTAGCTGAGTATCGGCTGTCGGAAAGCTCTTTTATATCCAGTTCCAATGTATTAGCTCGGATTTCTTCGGCGCAGGAAACAGCCTGGTCATGTTGGGCACCGGCCAAAGAAGCGCTGACCCCGATGCAGGCAAGAACGTTATCAGAGCCGAGCGTATCGACGGCGACTTTCAATAGAAAAGTGCTGTCGACCCCGCCTGAATAAGCAACGACAACTTTGCCCAGGCTCTTGAGATTCTGTTTAAGCGAGTTGTATTTTTCCTGTAAGTCCATAATAATTTTTCAGCATTGCTCAATCGCCTTGTGCTTCTACTTTCTTACTTGAATTTAGTGCGGTTGATAAAAGTTTTCGTCCTTTTTCTGCAGTTGCTTGTTTATCTTCTGAAAAACGAAAAGAGGCCACTTGATCTTTGAGGTTTTCGCCGGGCTTTAGGCTTGATAGAAAACTGTCCCACTGTTTGCCTTTATCCTGCTCAAGGTTTTGCCGCCATACGCAATATTCGACCAGTTCCTCTCTGCTCAATATTATTCGCCCGAAATGTTCTTCCTGAAATTTACTATTCGGACTGCCCCAGTAGTTGTAAAAGAACATTGGGAAAAGAGCGTTTTTTTCGATGCTGTCAGACCAAGCAACCTCGCAAGTGTTTGCGTCCCATTGGCCGTTGGTATAAAATGGTTCGCTGTCACAGGCAAGTTTTAGCTCAACTTTATATACAGGCGGCCACAACTCGAAGTCAAGAAACAACTCGCTTACCACCTCCCCTGTATCCGGCGGTTCAACATTGGGGTCATCTTCTTCTTGCTTTTTGGCTTCCCATAATTGCTGATACAAATCCGTTGTCGGGATATAGCGTTCGAAAGATTGTTCTATATTGTCGGCATCTGAAAGGAACCCCATTTTTTTTGCGAACGTGTCAGAATCTGGATACCCCATTTTCTCGGCGATTAACCTTCGAACTATTTGTAATATCATCTGCTCCGAATCTGTGTTTTCTAAAGCGATTATTTCTACCGGTTTCAGGTAGCTGCGTTCGAATAGATAATGGAATACATGTGCGCTAAATTCTTCCTCTGTGTCACTTTTATATTCTGATACGAGACTGCCTAACCAGAAGTAATATATAATATTTTTACAATCCCGCTTGAGTTGATTATTACAAAAAGCCTTGAGGTTTTTAAAATTAGGGTCATTGCCTAATTCGTATCCAAGCCAACCTGTTAAAAAATCGATTCCCTGGTCAACTTTCAAACTCATTTTATTTATTTCTTCGTCGAGGTCGTCATTGCCGCGAAAACGTTCTGTATAGATCGAGGTTTTACCCATATCCGTTACGACCGAGTCATAAAAACCTGCGCCGCCTACATCTTTCGGCAGCTTACCCTTAAACGTGCCCTGAAATGTGTTGTCATTGACCTGCTTTTCATATAGTTGACCGATACGCTTGAGTTCTTCCTCTGAGAAATTGCTCGAACAAACGATCTTGCGTTCGATCGCCTGGCCGTCAGGTTTCATTTCAATGCTGTATTGGTATTGTTCGTCACATCCAATTATAAAAACAAACAGTAAGATAAAAGCCAGGCAAATATTGTTAAACACTTTTTACCTCCCAATTTTGATAAGTTACTTTTTTCTGTAAATCCATAGCTATATATTACTGGATTGTTGGAAATAAGCAAATTTATATATGCGTTTGGAATGCTTGTGTTGTGATGCTATTTGATTTGTGACCAGTACCACCTGCGTCTGGCAAGGTCTATCCGCCGATCTTTCTTTGCCCTGTCCTGCGCTATATGTATCTTTTTTTCTGCCTTGGCCCGTGCTACCAGTTCATTTTTCTGCGATTCAACGTATTGGCTGATCGACTGCAATTCGAATTCATATACATATCTTCGTTCGTAGTTGTCGAATTTGGAAAAATCCACGTGCATAGCCGTAGACGGATAAAAGTCCACTATACAATACCACGCTTTCAGTGGCGGCAGGTACTTATAGCTATTGTTCATCATTATGCCCCGTTTATCGCCGAGCATCTTATAGACGACGGTATCGCCGTTATTAAATTTTGGGACGGTGGTATTTTTTGCGGGCTGGTTAAGCTCTTCTCCCAGTCCTGGGATTGTCATGGGGTCCTTGAGCCCGATTTTTGCGCATGCGGGCAGAAACAGCAGCGCAGCGAACAATAATAACAAAACAATTCTCTTCATTTTATCACCCTGGATTGATTGAAAAATTCCTCCCTGAATAGTAAAATGGTACCAGAATCGACAGGCAATGTCAAGAAAAATGTCTCTGCCAGCCTTAAATAGAATTGCGAATACAGGCTAAAACCAACAGCCGATGGAGGGAGTTGAACCCTCAACCTCAGCTTTACGAAAGCTGCGCTCTACCATTGAGCTACATCGGCGAATTCGGAAATTTTCAGCGTCTCATTTGTTTGTATGCGTTTTCTCCGCCGTTGATCAGGTGGATAAGCGGTTGCGGCCGGTCGATGCCTTCGATGAATTTAGGCCTTGCCGCCCATGGAGTTACCGACAATACGCCGGTTAGGTCCATCCAGTGCTGCAGACGAGCCACCGGTAGGTTCCATGTCATGTGGAAATGATTGGCCGGCGGATATTGCTTGTACTCTGTCATGCTGGCGTATTTAGGTACGACAAAAGTGTGCGGCCAGGTCGGAGTTGTGAGGTTGCACATTGCCTGGCCAAGTTCGGCGGGCACTTGGGTAGTAACCGCTTCGTCCCAGATCATGCTGAACAAGCCGCTTATACTGCTGTAGGCTATTCTTGCCGCCAGTCCCTCGATGCCGGCAGGCGTCATAAAGTTGACCGAATTTCCGCCGCCTGGGAAGTAGAACTGGTCAGCTAAAGGCATCGAAACACCGTCCATTATTTTCTTTATCGATGTCCCGGGTTCAGCGGCCCAGTCGAAAGAAGCACTTCCGGAATTGTCGCCATCGACCAGACCCTTGATGTAGAAGTCAGCTTTCTTGTCGAGCTTCTTGATGCCGATCTTCTTTGCCAGTTCCTGTATTTCCCAGCTTTCCCAGACCTTTCTAAAGTCCATGAACAGTGGCGGATTACCACCTGACAGATAGGTCATAAACAGCATCGTCAAAAGTCCCTGCACGTCGTTCTCTGTTGCGTACGGCGTTGGTGCTTTGCGTCCGTTATGGTCGAATGTACTGTTAAACAGTGACTCCATCGCATCGGCAACCGGCAGCGGAATACCGCGAGGGTCGCTGCCCCATTCGAGCTGACTCATAAACCCGCCGCCAACGGCATTAACCTCAGCCATCAGATCGCGGACTATCAGATACATTGCAAGTGATTTGTCAAATTTTTCGCTGTCAGCTTCGTCGCGAAGTTCGAGCCGTTTGCCGACGTAACGGTTCACCCAGCTACGCAGAGCCTTTAGTTCTTTTTCGTCATATGCTTTTTTCGTTAGCATATCTGCGAGCAATTTCATATCCAGCCGAGTAAGTTCGATACCAAAGTTGTTTCTCGTGGCCAGTACGTGTGCGAGTGCGGTTTCCATTCCCATCGAGTCGTGTCCAAGCAGAACGACGCGTCTGCCTCGAAGTGATACAGTGGTGACAGCGGCATAGCACCAGTCGATCAGGTTCTTTGCGGTCTGCTCGGTCATCTTCGGATCGCTGCCGGTATCGGGCCAGGTGCCTACGTTTAACGTCGCCATTTTGCCGTACTGACTGATAGCGCCATTAAGAGCGTGTGCGTAAACTACGCCTGGCTTTGGTCCGCTGTTGCCGCAGGTAATATTTATCGGTGTATTGGCCGGGAACTGCTGGAGCAGTGAGATGCAGGTAAGCTGCGGGAATGCCCATGTGTCCGGCACCAATACGAGGATGTCGACGCCTGCTTTGCGGAACTGCTGTGCGACGATATCAGCTTGAGCCTCGCCGTCGACAAGGACCGTCGAATAGACAACCTGTACCGCTGTTTTGTCCGGCAAAAGAACGGTGCCGTTAATGGTATCCGCAGCCATCTTTACGATATTCTGGCAACGGATTTTGCTATCTTTATCGACACGCGGATCACTGGTTGCGAAAACTCCGATGACCGGTGCCTTGGGTGTTGCTTTTCTGATATTCGGCAGACAAGCCGCCTGGATTTTCTTAGCCATGAACAAGCCTCCTTAAAACGTATTTATAAAACGCTGATTATTGGTCAAATGAGTTTAACTGCGGCTGATATTTATGTCAAGGATCGTTAGCAGTTATTTCGTAGCATTGATAGCATCAGCGAGGTTTAGCGTCCCCTCGTACAATGCTCTGCCGATGATAGCCGCACCGATACCGCCCAGTTCGATCAGTTTTTTAATATCAGCGATCTCATTTACCCCGCCAGAAGCCACCACGGCAACATCCACCGCATCCGCTAACGCCTTTGTCCTCTCGAAGTTGGGCCCTGACATCATGCCGTCTTTGCTGATATCGGTGTAGATTATAGCAGCTAAGGGCAGTTTAGCGGCTTTGGTTGCGAATTCCAGAAGGTTGTGTGGACTATCCTGTGTCCAGCCGTGCGTGGCTACTTTCGATCCTCTCGCGTCCAGGCCCAGCACGAGTTTTCCGCTGAATTTTTCTGCCATTTCACTGAACCACCCAAAATCGCTCACTGCTTTGGTGCCGATGATCACACGCTCGACGCCGATATCGAGTAACGTTTTAATCGCCTCTTCATCCCTGATACCTCCGCCGACCTCGATCTTAAGTTTACCAGGAGCCGCCACCGAAGCTATCGATTCTGTATTGACCGGCTTACCGATCTTGGCGCCGTCGAGGTCGATAATATGCAGCCATTCAGCGCCGGCTTTGATAAAATCCTTTGCCTGGGCAGCGGGGTTGTCATTGTAGTTTATCTGACGATGATAATCGCCCTGGATGAGCCGAACGCAATTACCGCCTATTAGATCGATCGCTGGTATTATGTACATCTTAAATTCCTAAAGCATTGTATAAGTCGAATCGCAGGATTTTAGAGGAAAGCTTTCCGAGTTTCAACAGAATTCAAAGTTTTTTTCTTAAATAGGCCAATCTGCTCACTGAATTTACAGCTTGTCGGGCACGCAAAGGTTGTGCTTGTCGCCGGCTGCTCTTCCGCAATGTTTACATATATACTTTGGATTGCGGACAAGTGACCTGAATTCTTCTGTTTCCTGAGCCTGGTAGCCGAGATTTGCCAGATAGCACAAATGTATTTCGTGCAGGTCGTGAGGCATTTTAGGTTTTATCTTCTTTAACATTTTTCCCCCTGAAATTGATGATCAACAATTCATTTTACTTACCCCCTTTTTCATACCAGCTATTCTACCAATGAACCAGACAAAAGGCAATAGTTTTTTGAGAATTTATAGGCTAAAAAAAGCCGAACTCATAGCCATTTTTCTGCTAAATACAACTACTTAGTAGAAATTGGAACTTGATAGCTGCTGTCTGTGACAATTGCTTTTGATGGGGTTTTTTTTGGAAAAAAACAATTTTTTTGGCCTATATTGGCTAATTCAGATGCCCCCAAAAGCAAGCTAATGAAGGCCCGAATCGGTGTTTTTAAGAGAAAAAGGGCTTTTATTCTGTTTATGTAAAAATCAAGCTTCCGCAATATGGCAATCCGGTATAAAAAATATTGAAAAATCTCAAAAAAAACCTTGACAATTAACCCTGGTTTATGGTGCAATAGACTTGGTATTAAGGTGCCGGGATTCGGTTCTTAGCACCGAGAGAAGGAGAGTTGGGGGGAGAAGAGGATTGAGAAGGAAGGATGACGAGGAGAGGTGTTATAGTTTGTGGGGTTGGCGCGCGGGGAAAGTATGCTTGCTTGGTATCGCTGGTTTTATTTTTCCTTTGCTTTAGTGTCACGCCATCATTAGCTAACTCTTATCCTTTTGATATCTTTTCGGATAATGGTCCATGGGGTACAAGTGGTACCAATTTTGAGGACCCCGATTTGAATCTGTTCGTGGAAGTAACTAATGGTGAAGGAATCGTCCACTTCACATTTCATAATGAATCCCAGGGTGCTCTGACTGACGTATCTATTACTGATGTTTACTTTGATGATGGAACTCTTTTGGGGATATCAGATGTTATAAATGGTCCCGGAGTTTCATTCAGTCAAGTAGCCTCTCCATCTGATCTGCCGGGAGGATCTTTACTTGATCCGGACTTTATAACAACAGGTCTATTCAGTGCTGACGCTGATCCTCCTCCTGCACATTCTGGAGTTGAATCTGGTGAATTTGTTACAATCCAGTTTGACTTGATTGGTGGCGGTGTTCTTCAGGACGTGCTTGGCGAATTAGCAGATGGTAGATTACGTATTGGCATACATATTCAGAGTTTCTCGGACGGCTCAAGTGAATCAGCCCTTGCCACTCCTGAGCCTGCTACACTTTTACTTCTCGGCCTTGGTATGGTAATGTTGAGAAAAAGGTCGTAAGATCTACCAGTTGGGTCAATCGCCAGAAATCAATTTCATATCGCCCGAAGTTCGCTAATTCAACGAATTGAAGAACCGTTTTAATCTCGGCTGATATTTGTCGGTGATATCAAATGACAGGATTACGAATTTTGCCTTACCGACTATCGCCTTTCGCTCGATGAATCCGAAGAACCTTGAATCCTTGCTCATATCCCTGTTATCACCCATGACGAAGTAGCTGTCCTCTGGTACCGTAACCGGCGAAAAACTTCGGATTGCCCGAACGGCAGGTACGCTCATTACCGAATGGGTTATGCCCTGCAAATCTTCTTTGGCTAAGACGCAACTGTCCTTGAGCTTAGCTGGCAGATACTGCGAATAACTCGATTCAAGCTGTGTGTAGTCGAGGCTTTTACCATTGAGCAAAAGCTTATTGTCTTTCATTTCAATAGTATCGCCCGGCA
The DNA here is from genome assembly GCA_042569785.1 of Planctomycetota bacterium. Taxonomy (GTDB): domain Bacteria; phylum Planctomycetota; class Phycisphaerae; order Sedimentisphaerales; family Anaerobacaceae; genus JBHPGW01. Next base: position 17,605 of record JBHPGW010000014.1, read on the forward strand.
CAGCTATTACCCTTTTGACCAATCGAATCTGGTCCTCGGGGGAAAAGCAGATCACGATATCGCCTCTCTCGGGGTCGGAGAATCTCGCCAGCCTGCGCAGAGTAAGGGGAACCCTTAAATCGTAGGCGACCTTATTTACATAGATCAGATCGCCTTCCATGATAGTCGGATTCATAGAGCCGGTTGGAACCCAGTTCCAATCTCCCAGAGACGATTTTGCCGGTATTATCACGAAAACTATGAAAAAGATGGTTATACGCCATTCTTTCCATATTCTGCCAATGACTTTTGTTGTTTTGTTTTTCTTCATAATTTCCTCAAAGCTAATATCGGCGAATCAGTTATGGTTAGTTTACGTAAAAAATCACCGATTGTTCGAGTATTGTGGTTATAAGTGCAATTTAGCAATTGAATTAAGCCGGGCATTGATTAAAATATTACTGTGATTGAGAGAAATAATTTTTTACAATTCAGTTAGGAGCTCGATTATGAAAAATCAGATTGGTGACAAAAAGATATCACGGCGTGAATTTGTCGGTACTGCAGCTGCCTCGGCAATTGGAATAGGGCTTGTCGGGTATTCAAAAGCATTTGCCCAGCAGGTGTCAACTGAGAAAATTGAAAATAAAATGATCTGGGGTAATCTGGTTCACTTGAGTATGAATATGTGGGAAGATCGGGTGACCCCGGAGCGTGAAGCTCGCTACTATCGGCCTTACCTTCGCTTTGACGAAAAACTCTGGAACGATATCTTAGTTGAAATGCAAAAAGCGAAAATGACAATGGTGGTTATCGACCTTGGTGACGGCGTTAAATATCAAAGCCATCCTGAGATAGCGGTAAAGAACGCCTGGACAGTGGACAAGCTGAAAAAAGAGCTGGCCAAGATTCGCTCTATGGGAATGGAGCCTATCCCGAAGCTTAATTTTTCGACAGGTCACGACGCCTGGATGGGGGAATATTCGCGATGTGTTTCGACGCCGAAATATTATGATTTTTGCCGCAACCTGATAGCCGAGGTGATAGAGTTGTTTGATAAGCCAAGGTTCTTTCATCTTGGAATGGATGAAGAAAGCCCCTCACATCAAAAATACTACGCCTTTTTGGCGGTGCGACAGTTCGACTTATGGTGGAAGGACCTTTACTTTTATTTCGACCAGGTCACTAAAGGCGGGGCCAGGCCATGGTTATGGTCGGATTATTATTGGCACCATCCGGAGACTTTCTTAAAGAAAATGCCCAGGTCAGTTGTTCAAAGTAACTGGTACTACGGGACAGAATTTAATACCGACATTAATTATGTAAAGGCTTATCACGACCTCGAAGAGTACGGCTACGACCAGATACCGACAGGCAGCAATTTTGCGAGTCCGGAAAATTTTGGTATGACAGTTGATTATTGCAAAAAGCACATCGGCAAAGAACGTCTTCTTGGTTTTTTGCAGACGCCATGGCGACCAACGTTGGAAACCTATCGTCAGCATCATCTTGAGGCGGTCAGACAGGTAGGGCGTGCTATAGCTAAAATTTGAGTCAGATCGAGTAAAAAATGAAAAAATTCTTGCAAAATGTAATTTAACTTTTATAATCGGCGATTGTTGAGATGTTTTATACGCGGGTGTAGCTCAGCGGTAGAGCGTCACGTTGCCAACGTGAATGTCGTGAGTTCAAATCTCATCACCCGCTTTAAAGGTGCTTAAAAGTACTGCAGAGTGATAAGTAAAAGACGATGGCAGGAAAAATAGTATCGGCTGAGTTACCGGCTAAATGTAGTTTGGCGTTGGTCTCCGGTATGTTTAGGGCTTGGATTTTCCGGGCTGAAATCTTAAAATACAGGCAAAGGGAAACGGTTTCTCTGATGCCTTTTTTATTTGGTTTTTAAGAACAGAAACGATAGTTTCAAGGAGTATGTAAATGGATAAGCAGCCCGAATCCGACAAGATCGAGAACAAGGTCAAGATCAAAGACGCAGGACCATGCAAAAAAAAGATTATTATCGAGATTCCCGATAAAGCGATACAAGCCGAAGCTGACGAGCAATACAAAAGCTTGCGCAAAGATGCTGAGGTGCCAGGATTCAGAAAGGGCCGTGCACCACGCAGACTCCTCGAAAAGAGATTTGGCAAAGAAGCTACCGAGCAGATCAAGCTCAAACTTTTGGCCGATGCCAGCGATTCAGCTGTTAAGGATAACCAGATCAACCTGCTTCGCGATCCTGACATCGATTACGAGAAGATCGAACTGCCCGAGGATGGGCCGATGAAATTCGAGTTCGAGGTTGAGGTAAGGCCCGAATTCGACCTGCCGGAACTCGATGGTATTAAGGTTACAAAGACCACCAGCGAGGTCGCGGATGAGCAGATCGCTACTGAGATCGAACAACTGCAGAAATATTCCGGCGTATGGACTCCTCGTGAAGATGGAACCGTTGAGGTTGACGACCAGGTGATCGCTGATGTGATTATTAAGGTCGAAGGCGTTGAGGAAGACGAAAAGCTCGATAACGAGACGGTATATGTAAGGGCAAATGGCTTTGTAGGCTCGATACCGGTTGAAAAGCTTGACGAGGTTCTTAAAGGCGCTAAGGTAGGCGATAAGAAAACGGCAAAGACTACGGTCTCAAAAACTTACTTCAAAGAAGAATATCGCGGCAAAAAGGTGGAGATCAGTATCGATGTCAAGGACATCAAATGGCTAAAGCCTGCTGAGCTGGATGAGCCGTTATTGCAGAAGTTCGGCGCAAAAACCAAAGAGGAGCTGGAAGAAAACGTCCGTGATATGCTCCAGAGTAAATTAGAGCAGCAGACAAAGACCGAGATGAGCGAGCAGATTTACAAGTATATGCTGGATAATATCAAATTTGATCTGCCGACAGATATTGTTGCCGACCAGGCCGCTACTGTGCTGCAAAGACAGTATGCCAATATGCTCAGGCAGGGACTCGGACGTGAGCAGATCGAAGAGCAGATGGAGCAGTTGAGGGCAGGCAGCGAAGAACAGGCTCAGCAACAGCTTCGGACGTTCTTCATTATGGACAAGGTCACTGAGAAGCTGGAAATTGAAGTTACCGACGAAGAGATCAACGGCTACATCGCTCAGGTCGCGATGCAGCGGGGGCAACGTCCTGAAAAGATGCGCGAAGAGATGCTAAGGGATGGATCTTTGAGTCAGTTCAGGTTGCAGGTTCGTGAGGATAAATGTATTATAAAGCTGCTTGAGACAGCTAAAATCACGGAAAAGGCTGCTAAAAAGACGGATAAGGTGGCGAAAAAAGTGAAAAAAGTTGAAAAAACAGCTAAGAAAACGGCGAAAAAAACTACGAAAAAAGCCGAAAAAACAACGAAAAAGACAGCTAAAAAGAAAACCAAAGAGTGAAAATATCCGACAATAGAGAAAGATAGAAGTCAGAAGTCAGAAGTCAGGAGTCAGGAGACAGGAGACGGAAGATTGATCGCGAGCAACTATGCGATGAATAAATAGTGTAATTAATAGTTGTTTTTTTAAGGGAAGTTTAAATGTTATTTGAACCAGCGGAAAGAAACGGGCCCAGACACCTTGAAATGTATAATCAAAGCGATCGGTACAATCTTCAGCGTCAGATGACGCTTGATGATATGCTGCTTGAAAATCGGATCGTGTTTTTGATAGGTGAAATATCCTATGCACGTGCGACCGAAGTGATAATGAAAATGCTTTATCTCGATAACAAAAAGCCCGGCAGTGAGATCAGTCTTTACGTGAACTCTCCCGGCGGCAGTGTCGATGATACAATGGCGATATATGATACGATGCGTTTTGTCAGTTCGCCTATATCGACTTATTGTATCGGCAGGGCACAGTCGGGTGCTGCGGTAATACTTGCCGCTGGTGCCAAAGGTAAACGTCATTCGCTTCCTCACGCTAAGGTTATGCTTCATCAGCCCTGGGGCGGAGTTACAGGTCAGGCCTCTGATATCAAGATCCAGGCAGAAGAGATACTAAAAGCCAAAGACGTGATAAACGAACTGCTCTCAAAACATACGGGTCAGCCGATCGAAAAAATTGCCGCTGAAACCGAAAGAGACCGATACATGACCGCTGAGGAAGCATTAGAGTATGGGCTGATCGATGAGGTTCTGCACGAGCCGGAAGAAAAAGAGGAAAAAGTAAAAGAAAAAGAGAAAAAGTAAAAGAAGATTTTACGAGAAACAGGAAACGAGATACGAATCATGGCAGTAAATCAATTAGTACCAATAGTAATAGAAAAAAGCGGTCGCACCGAACGTGCTTATGATATTTATTCACGTCTTCTGAAAGACCGTATAATTTTTCTCGGCGGGCCGGTCGATGACAATACAGCTAATCTGGTCATCGCACAGATGCTGTTTCTCAGCAATGAGGACAGTAAGAACGATATTCATTTTTATATCAATTCTCCCGGCGGTTCGATCACTGCAGGCCTTGCGATATACGACACGATGCGATTTATCCGCTGTGACGTCGCTACGTATTGCGTTGGGCAGGCCGCGAGTATGGGAGCAGTGCTTTTGGCAGGCGGTACGAGCGGCAAGCGATTTATGCTGAAAAACAGCAGGTCGCTATTACATCAGCCCTTGATCTCAGGTGTTCTTCAGGGTCCGGCTACTGATCTGGAGATCGAGGCTAAAGAGATATTGCGTCTTCGCAGCCGACTCTATGAGATATTTGCGGAGCATACGGGCCAGAAAACGGAAAAAATTGAAGCTGATTGTGACCGTAACCTCTGGCTTGAAGCTGATGAGTCAATTGAATATGGCCTGGCAGATAAAGTACTGGAGAAGGCGCCGGAAATCGTCAAGGAAGCAGAATAGTGAAAAGCAAAGAGTTAAACGTAGAATCTCGCTATAGGCTTTTGTTTATTATTACTGGGGCAGTGCTGGCATTTGGCGTGATCGGTTGCGAGGATAAGCAGCGATCGATCGAGAGCTTGATGGCGGTCGAGCACGAAAGAGCACAACTTGAGAAACAGCTTGAACAGTCACAGGTTCGAGTAGAAGAACTTGAAGAACAAGTACAGACTCTTTCGACACTCAAGGCTGAGGGTAAAATAGACAGCCTGTACGATCTGCAAAGCGTCGGAATCGGTCGATACACAAATCTTTACGACAGAGACGAAGACGGAAAAAAAGAAAAGCTGATCGTTTATTTGCAGCCGCTCGATAAAGATGGCGACGCTCGAAAAGCTGTCGGGCAGGTGGAGGTTGAGCTTTGGGATCTGGATAAAGCTAACGGTCAGGCAATGCTTGGACAATGGCAGGTAAGCTCAGAGGAGTTGAGTAAGCTGTGGTTTGCTACGGTTTTGACGATCAACTACAGGCTGACTTTCGATGTTGGCCAGATATTAGAGCAGTTCAAGAGTCCGCTGACGGTTAAAGTAAGGTTTACCGATTACGCCAGCGGGAAGGTGTTTAAAGAGCAGAAAGTGATCAAGCCTTAATATTTGTATCCCCGGGTCATTTCCGAATTTATATGAGCTCTGATAGTATATAGTATAATGGTAAGCCCGATATACGTTACAGGTCCCGCCCTGAGGGCTCTAATGGGGTTTTTTGCTAAGACAGGCAATCTTTTCTACAGATTATCCACCAAAACAGGCAGTTTCAGCATAATGTTGTGAGTATCTTACCGGAATTTAACATTTTTGTAACCTGGATATTACTGCTTATATTGGACTTGTAAATCCCACTTCGCTTGAAGCCCCAAGTTCTTGTAGATAAGGGCTTTACGTTGAATAAGCCACGACAGCCAAGCAGTGCCCCAATTTTTGTAAAAAATAAAGACTTGCCATATCTTTTATTTATGCGGATATTATAAAACGGTTCGGGTATATTCGGGGTGGGTTATCAACAGGTTGTCCACAGTGGCAAGGTCTGGGTGGGGTTATTTATTTTAGTAGCAAGATAGTGCAACAAAAAGGCTCCTGTCTTGTATAAGTCTTTGCGGAAAATGGGTATAAATTCAAAATGGTTGAAATAACCTTGAGTGGTTGCTATCTTATACTGGATGGCTGTTTTTGCGATAATGACAAAAGATCGCTTTGGCAACAGATATTTATGAAAGTAGTTTCGCATTTGGAAAGGATAATTTTATGAGTAAAAAGTTTATCGCTATTGGCGAATGTGTTCACGCATCGATTCCACGCACAGGCGAAAAGATGAAAAAATTAGTCGAGTATGGCTCTGATGCCTATACGAGTCCCTCGCAGGAACTGGACTATATCAGGGACTTGATCGAAACGCAGGCTAAAGACGGTGCTGATTATATAGCGGTCAATCTGGATGCCTTTGGCGAATCCGACTCGCAGATCGCGGTCGATATGATGGTCGAATATGTCAAGATGGTTCGCCAGTGGGGCCAGGGCGTGCCGGTCTGTATCGATAGCAGTGACGATAACGTGCTCAAAGCAGGTCTGAAAGAATGGTATAATAGCGAGCAAAGTGTCAAACAGCCGTTGATAAATTCGATCATGGTTCATACGATGGACAATATGCTTAGCTTGAAAAAGGAATTTGATTATTCGTTTGTTGGGATGCTGGTCAGCGAAGATAAGCCAACGGGGCCAGGCGGTTCGCATTCGGTGGATGAATTGTTTTCGATCGCACAGCAGATATTCGATAGGGCGGTCGACGATTATGGGTTTAAACCTCAAGAGATATTCTTCGATTCGACGGTGTTCCCTTTGGCGATAGATATGCCGATGGAGCCTGGCGTTCCCGGTTATACTTACAGAGCCTTTGAGACAATAAAGAGGATTCGCAACGATGCTAAGATGAAGGACGTTCATTTTTCTCTTGGTGTCAGTAACAGTGCCCGCGATCTGCCCGCCAGGAAAGTCGGGATATGCAGAGCTTACGTTGAAAAGGCTATGGAGTATGGGCTTGATGCCGGCATCGTCAATCCGTCACATCAATTCGGCACAAAGCCGGCTGACCCGGAACTGCTAAAGCTGGTCGATCTATTCGCGAAACTTGACGGCTCATCGGAAAGACTAACTGACGCGATGATGGCGATGAGTGAGTTCTGTCAGAAGAACAGGAAGTAGAATCAGCGAAAGAACTTTCGGCGGAGATCGTGCAGGAATTTGACAATGCCGGAAGGCGTGCTGGCTTTTAGGTAATCGTCGTATTCGGCCTGGGCGTTTTTTCGCAGTTCGGTTTCAGCGCAGCTTTTTATCCAAACCTTTATCGGGTAATTGGCATATTGATAGTCAAGGTCGAAAAATCCCGGTCTTTGGGCAGGTACGGGGGTATCATTAGCTGTGAGCACATCGGTATTGCCTCGCTGGGCGATAGCTGAAATTGTTTTGTGCAGTTGCTGGATACGGGCCTGGCAATTTCGGCATTTGGAAATGTGATTGTCAATTTTTCTGTCTTCGTCGTTTTTTTGAGTAAGATAGAGCTTTTCAATTATTTCATATTCGGGGCGAAACCTCAGCGTCAAATGCGGGAAACAGTGATCGAATAAACTGCGAGGCTGAATATCTTCACAGTTAAGCTGGTCTTCGAGTTTTTCCGCATCGATATGCTGATGCGCTTGTGAGAAGTTAATATCAGTTCTTTGCGGGTCCGCACGAAAAATTTCCTTCAGGTCAGTTAGCTGCATTGTGGTTAGGTTCAGGTTGGTTATTGTTTCGAGGTCGCTGCGGCATTGGTAACACTCAGCTATATGAGCGGTTAAAGCGCTTGGTATAGTAAGTTCGAGTTCGTTGCCGGCGAATTGAGGCAGAAATGTTTTCAGCGTTTTGCAGTCGACAGGGGCATTGGGATTGTCTTTGTTCCATGCGACCGGAGCAAGTTCGTAGCATGTGATCACGTCACTGTTCTCTCTGTCGGCGATATCGTTGATAAGACGATCGATTTTGTTGTCCTTGTCGAGACTGTCATGGCAATGCGTCGGGTCGGAGAAAAACTTGGCTGCTTTGTTAACCTGCTCGGCTGTGAGATCGAGTATTGACAGCAGAGAATAATCCTCGGTGCACTGGTCACATTCTGCTTTATGGACCGTGATCGGAGTTGGGATAGTTATATCGCGATGCGGGCCGAGCAACAAAGGCAGAAAAGGTTTTACTGTTTGACAATCAACCATCCTGCCAAGGAACTCGAAATGTTTTCGGGCAAGGGCAGAGAGCTTTTCGGTCGAACTTTTTCCGGCCTGTTGAGAAGCGAATTGTTGTGCCAAATACCGAAGCAGCTGCTCAACGGTTTTTGAACAGTACGAGCATTTCTTAATATGACGGTGGATTTTTTTGGGAATTTTATGTGCCATGTCTGGGTTTGAAGCGCAGCAAATATACCTTGTTACATATCGCCAACATTTTTTTTTGACATTAACACCCATCACAACTTCCTCTGAGTTAGTTTGGATTAATATCCAAACCAGACTACAACTTAAGCTTTGCTCTGTCGGAAAACCTTATCTTAAAACCCCGTTAGCGATATGAAACGGCTTTAGTGAATCAATACGACAGAAACACTTATCTAAGAAATTCATTCTACTTATAATTGTTAAGTTAAGCAATAAATCTTTTGGTTTCTTTTTCAAATCGCTTAGCAAAGCACAAAAAAGGGGGTAATTTTTTTTAAAACTTTTTTTAAATTGCCTCAGGCAGAATAATTTTCCTGTTAAATTCCTTATTTGAGCCGAATTCATATTTTTCGTCAGCGGTCAATATTACCCTGTCGTTATCCGCGATTATTTCGATTTGCTGTTGCGGGTTTCTTTGGTGGATGATATTGGCTAACAGGAAAGCCTTTTCAAGCCCATCGCCGGTTTTATAATTGGTGACCTCGTCGGGCTGAGCTAAGCGATTGTCGTTGTAGATCGAATCATTCTTGATTTGTTTGAGCCACTGATAAGTTTCTTTGATGGATAATTTTTTGGTCATTTCCAGCGAGACCGGATTACGTTCGAGAGCGGCTTTGGTGAACGGCTTCCAGTCGCAGGTTTGCATGTCACGATAGGCATAGAAAGCCAGGTCAGCGGTAGTGTTTGTTTTACGTATCGATTGGAGATAGTCGATAATTTCTTCTCTGCTTTGGTTGGTGTTTATTTTGATCGGCTTGGTGGGCAGATAGTTTTTGTCCGGGCTGGGAAGTTTGGCCTGGCAGTGGATGAAGTCAGCGAGCGTTGCTACGAAGCCAGCAGCATCGCCAATTATGGGGCTGACGAAATTTATTAATTTTGTTTTGCCGCTGGAGCTCGTTAGATCAATTTTTTGCTTCTGTAAAAAATTATCGAAGTCATCGCAGCATATCCGGTCGGGCATTTTGTAGCGGACGAAATCCTCATCAAGGATGTTTGCAACGAGTTTGTCGTGGGTGCTGTCACCGACCCTGAAATTGCTGCCGTGTTCGTAATGGAAAAGGGTTTCGGCTTTTAAGAACCGTTCGTTACCGTGGCAATCGCTGCATAGCTGGAAGAACTTTTGATATTCGCTGTGCGAACGCAGGAAATTGGCGAGGATCTGGCGGTCCAACGGTGTTGATAGAAATGAGTTGAGTTGTTCGGCGAAATGCTGATAGGCGGCTTTGTCTATTGTGGCGTCGTTGTATAGGCAGTGGGTGTAGCCTGAAGAATGTGCGAGGATGGTGGCATTTTCGTTACGCAGAGCCCGCTGGGCTTTGTTCGAGATTGTCGTGCCGTTAAACCACATTGTTTTTGTGACGATCCTTCTGTTGTTGGTCAGGACGCCATCCTGGAGGTCGATGAAGTTTTGGGAGTGCAGGGGGGTCAGGATCATGTAAATATCTTCTAAGGGTATTCGGCAGACTATGAAGGCTGCTGCTGCGTATAGGGCCGAGAGCGAGACGCATTCGCCGGCAGCTTTGCTGTAGCCTGGTTTGTGTTTGAATGCCTCCATTGCCTCTACGGTTTCGGTCTTCCAGTATGGAATTATGTCGCTGTTGTATTTGTCGAGTCCGAAGTGTTTGCGGATGTCTACGTCGAAATAATACTTGTCGCCCTCGTAGCCGAACAGTGCGTTGCTGCTGGTGATGTCTTCTGCTGAAACGAATTTATCAAAGCGTGCGAGTTCTTTTTTGCTGCTGGTTAGCCCCCATGTTTCAAGGTCGAGGTTGAACTCGTATTCGTCTATTATGAACTGTTTTAGGCGCATCAGCTTTTTGTAGCTGGTTTTGCCGTCGAGTTTTTTGAAACAGTCCATCTCCCTCCACTTCCAGATGATCGGGCTCATGATATTGGCCAGTACCAGTGAGTACATCAACTCTGGAAATACGAATATCTCCATGTCGGAGAGCGTTATTGCGGAACTGTATTTTTCTAACTGTTCGGAGTTCATCTGCCTATTTTTTTGCCATTAGTTTTATGAAATTTTGAAACAGGTAATTCGAGTCGTGCGGGCCAGGTGATGCTTCCGGGTGATATTGGACAGAGAAGGCTCGCAACTTGTCAGAGCTAATCCCCTCTGGGGTGTTGTCGTTGAGATTAAGGTGTGTAAGTTTAATGCCTTTATCCTTTAGTGAGTCCATGTCGACACAAAAGCCATGATTTTGAGAAGTTATTTCAATTTTACCGGTAGCGAGATTTTTGACCGGATGATTCGCTCCCCTGTGTCCGAATTTTAGCTTGTAAGTTTGGGCGCCCAGTGCCAGTGAAAGAATTTGATGGCCGAGACATATCCCGAATATCGGGACCTTGCCGAGAAGCTCTTTAACGGTATCGACAGCGTAGGTTACCGGCGCCGGGTCGCCTGGGCCGTTACTAAGAAAAACGCCATTTGGTTTTTGTGTGAGAACCTCTTTAGCACAAGTCTTTGCGGGTACAACATTAACATCACAGCCGTGTGATCTTAGAAGCCGAAGTATATTTTGTTTGATACCAAAATCAAAAGCGATCACCTTGAACTTTTTCTCAGGTCTAAGCTCTTTGGCTGTCAGTACATCTACTACGCCCTTATCCCATTGGTAAGGTTTTCTGGCGGTGACATGTTTGACGATATCCCTTCCGACCAGGCCTGGATAGGCGTCGAGTTTTTTCTTCAGCTTGTTTATATTAAATTCATCTGAGGAAATAATACCCCTCATCGCGCCCTGGGTTCTGATATGCTTTACGAGTTTCCTTGTGTCGATACCTTCAAGGCCGACGACTTTGTTCTTTTTGAGGTATTGGGCGAGTGTCTCTTTGTTTTGCCAGTTGCTCGGATAATCACAGTTTTCCTTTACGATAAAACCGCTGACAAAGAGTTTTCTCGACTCGGTGTCGGTCTTGTTGGTTCCGTAGTTGCCGATCAATGGGTAGGTCATTGTGATAATCTGTTCGTTATACGATGGGTCGGTCAATATTTCCTGATAGCCGGTCATACTTGTGTTAAATACCACTTCGCCGCACTTTTGGCCCTTAGCGCCGAAAGAAGTGCCTTTGAAAACAGTTGAGTCTTCCAGTAATAAAATTGCTTTCACTTATCCGGTTCCTTAGTTCTTTGTTTTTTTATCCCTGCGCTTGCGCTTGGGGCTTTTTCCTTTTTTTTTATCCCCCAATTTTACATTGGGGGCTCGTCTGGTTATTTTTTGTAGTATAGCTGGATCGGTTTTACGCCAAGTTTTTTTGCTTTTAACGCCTCTATAGCTTTTACCACAGCACCGGCTCCTCTTATCGTTGTTACGTATGGTATTTGTTTATCCAGTGCCGTCCTTCTTATTGAAAATGAGTCTACTATCGACCGCTTACCGATCGTTGTGTTTATGATCAGGTCGATGTTGCCATTTATCATGGAGTCGATGATATTGGGGCGCCCCTCGATAACTTTCAAAACAAACTCGGAAGGAATATTGTTTTTGATCAATTCGATACATGTGCCTTTGGTAGCGATTATCTTAAAGCCCAGTTCGTGAAGCTGTCTGGCTACCGGAATTGCCTTTTGTTTATCGCGGTCCTTTACGCTGAGAAAGACGCTTCCGGCAAGGGGCAGAGAGTTTCCGGCGGCGATCTGCGACTTGGCAAAGGCTGTCCCAAACTCTGTCGAAATTCCCATAACTTCGCCGGTAGAAAGCATTTCCGGGCCTAAAAGAGTGTCGATGCCCGGGAACTTTAAGAATGGAAAAACCGCTTCTTTTACCGAATAGTGGTCACGCTGAACTTGTTTTGTAAAGCCAAGTTCTTTGAGCGTCATCCCTGCCATAATTTTGGCGGCGAGCTTGGCAAGAGGTACACCGATAGTTTTGCTGACAAATGGTATGGTACGCGATGCTCGGGGGTTTACTTCCAGGATGTAAATATCATTGTCCTTTATAGCGAACTGGATGTTGATCAGGCCTTTGACTTTTAAACCCAACGCGAGAAGTTTGGTCTGTCGTTTGATCTCGGTGAGAAGTTTTTTGCTGATCGAGACAGGCGGCAGCGAACATGCGCTGTCACCAGAGTGGACCCCGGCCTCTTCGATATGTTCCATGATCCCGCCGATGACAACCTGTTTGCCGTCACAGATAGCATCGACGTCGAGTTCGGTGGCGTCGTCGAGGAACTTGTCGATCAGGATAGGATGCTTGCCGGAAGCTGCAAGAGCATTTTGGACACATGCCTTTAGTGAAGACTCGTCGTAAACAATTTCCATCGCTCTGCCGCCGAGTACGAATGAAGGGCGGATCAAAAGTGGGTAGCCGAGCCTATTGGCGATCTTAACTGTTTGGTCATAAGTAGTTGCTGTTCCACTGTAAGGCTGACGCAGTTTAAGTTTTTTGACCAGCCGATTAAATCGTTTTCTGTCTTCTGCGTGGTCGATACTGTCCGGTGAAGTTCCAATTATTTTTACGCCTGCGTTTTCCAAAGGCACTGCCAGCTTCAAAGGCGTTTGGCCGCCGAACTGTACGATCACGCCGTCGGGCTTTTCCTTTTCGACGATCGACATAACATCCTCGAACGTCAAAGGCTCGAAGTACAGCCTGTCGGAGGTGTCGTAATCGGTACTGACGGTTTCGGGGTTGCAGTTTACCATTATCGATTCGATGCCGATCTCTTTGAGGGCGAACGCGGCGTGGACACAGCAGTAATCGAATTCGATCCCCTGGCCGATACGGTTAGGGCCGCCGCCGAGAATAATTATCTTTCGCTTGTCAGTAGGCTCGGCTTCGCATTCTGACTCGTAGGTCGAATAGAGATAGGGCGTACTCGCCTCGAATTCCGCTCCGCATGTATCGACCCTTTTGTAAACGGTATCTACGCCGAGAGCTTGTCGGTGTCTGCGGAATTTGAGTTCGTCGACTTTGAGTAGAGAAGCGATATACCTGTCGCTAAAGCCGTATTCCTTGATTCTTTGCGCCAAAGCGGCGGTTATCTTCGCCAGGCTGGTTGACTTTATTTTGGCCTCAAGCTTGACGATATCTTTGATGTTATTGAGGAACCATGGATCTATCATGGTCAGCTCAAAAATTTCCTCGGTGGTGAGTTTGCGTCTGAAAGCTTCGGCGACATACCATAGCTTATCCCAGCAGTTTGTTCGCAGTTTATCTTTTAGCTGCCGCAGCGGAATTTTGCCGCCTATATATTTATTGTCGAGCGAATGGCGATCTATTTCGAGTGAGCGAATCGCTTTTTGGAACGATTCCTTGAACGTTCTGCCGATACTCATCGCTTCGCCGACCGATTTCATCTGGACGGTAAGTGTTGGGTCGGTTTTTGGGAATTTTTCAAAAGTGAATCGCGGCCATTTGGTTACGCAGTAATCGATGGTAGGCTCGAAGCATGCCGGCGTCTTCTTTGTGATATCGTTTGGTATTTCATCGAGTGTATATCCGACGGCCAGCAGTGAAGCTATCTTAGCGATTGGAAAGCCTGTAGCTTTTGACGCCAGTGCTGAACTTCGAGAGACCCTTGGGTTCATTTCAATTACGAACAGCTTACCGTTTTTCGGATTGACGGCGAACTGGATATTCGAGCCGCCGGTCTCGACGCCTATAGCTCGGATGATCTTGAGTGAGGCGTCTCGCATGATCTGGTATTCTTTGTCGGTCAGTGTCTGGGCGGGAGCTACGGTGACCGAGTCGCCGGTATGGATACCCATCGGGTCGAGGTTTTCGATAGAGCAGACGATAACGACGTTGTCTTTCCGGTCGCGCATGACTTCAAGTTCATATTCTTTCCATCCGACGAGTGATTCTTCTACGAGTACCTGGCTCTTCGGGCTAAGATTGAGCCCCCAGAGAATATATTCATCGTATTCTTCCATGTTGTAGGCCACGTTTCCGCCCATACCGCCGAGTGTATATGAAGGCCTGATGATCGCTGGAAAGCCGACGTATTCAATAATCTTCATTGCTTCGTCCCAGGTGTGTGCGTATCCGCTTTGTGGGACTTCCAGGCCGATATCTTCGATGATTCTTTTGAATTTATCTCTTTCTTCCGCCTTTTTGATCGAGGCCAGATTGGCACCGAGCATACGGACATTATATTTTTTCAGTACGCCGCTTTCAGCTAATGCGACAGCGGTATTTAGTCCCGTTTGGCCTCCAAGAGTCGGCAGCAGTGAATCTGGTTTTTCCCTGCGGATAATTTTTTCGACGATCTCTGGTGTGATAGGCTCGATGTATGTGTGGTGAGCCAGTTCAGGGTCGGTCATGATCGTAGCTGGATTGCTGTTGATGAGCACTACCTTATAGCCCTGTTCCTTGAGGACTTTACAGGCCTGGGCACCGGAATAATCGAATTCACATCCCTGTCCAATGACAATAGGCCCGGAACCTATTATCAGTATCTTATGAATATCTTTACGCTTAGGCATAGCTTTTCTGTCCAGTATTTCGTTTTTATCGCATTATATTTTGCAACTTGAAATTTCTCTTGACTTCCAACCCCTATACCCTGAGTTTGTCAGATTCTATCGAAGCTGATGCCAACTGTCAACACATTTGCTTTTTTCCGTGCTCAAGGCCTTGATTTTTACCTGATTCTGATGTTGACTGGCTAACGGTTGACGGATATACTGTTATAGAAGTTATGAATTATGTGTTCGCGAGGTTATGCGGATTTATATAGAGGATGATCTTATGGAAAAAAGAACCGCCAAAACTCACAGAGAAACAAAAGAAACTGATATCGCCTTGGAACTGAACCTCGATGGGATCGGTAGATACGAGATCGATACTTCGGTTGGGTTTCTCGACCATATGCTTACGCACCTGAGCAAACACAGCGGTATCGACCTTACAGTCCGGGCGACAGGCGACCTGGAAGTTGACGCTCATCATACCGTTGAGGATATCGCGATTTGTTTGGGGCAGTGTTTGGATAAGGCCCTGGGTGATAAAAAAGGTATCGCCAGGTATGGACACAGCTCTGTACCCATGGAGGATGCACTGGCGAATGTTGCTCTGGATCTTTCCGGCAGGCCTTGCTGCGTATATAACGTTAATTACGCGACAGAAAAGATCGGCGATTTTGACGTTGAGTGTATCGAGGAACTGCTGAGAAGTTTTACCAATAGCGGAAAACTGAATCTGCACGTCAATGTGCCTTACGGAACCAACAGCCACCATATTGCAGAGGCTATCTTCAAAGCTTTGGGCCAGGCGCTTGCCGCCGCTGTCAGGATCGTTGGTACCGAAGTGCCAAGCACAAAGGGAGTACTGTGATCGAAAGACCTAAGCCCGAATATAGAAGCGGGATCGGCTACGACATTCATGAGTTGGTTGTCGGCAGAAAACTGATGCTCTGTGGTGTTAAGGTGCCGAGTCCTAACGGGCTGCTCGGCCATAGTGACGGCGACGTCGCTCTGCACGCTGTGATCGATGCGATGCTTGGGGCAGCTTGTATGGGCGATATAGGGACGTATTTTCCCGATACCGTTGAGCAGTTCAAAAATATTGACAGTAAAAAACTTGTGCTTGCGGTAAAACAAATGCTCGATGAAGAGGACTGGGAGATAGCGAATATCGATTTGATCATACACGCCGAAGAGCCCAGGCTCGAACCGCATAAGGCGCAGATGAAACGCTGCCTGGCTGGTATGCTCGATATCGATTTTAATACGGTGAATGTTAAAGCAAAAACAAACGAGGGCTTCGGTGACGTAGGTATCGGCGACGCGATCGCAGCGACCGCGATAACCCTGCTGAAAAAAAAGTTTAGAAGAACGTTATAGCATTTGATGAATCTGAATCTAAAGGAAATGTGGTAATGTCGTTGAAACTTTACAATACGTTGACGCGGAATAAGGACGAATTTAAGCCTTTGGAAAAAGGCAAAGTTGGGGTTTATGTCTGCGGGCCGACCGTTTATGGTCATGCGCATCTGGGCCATGCTAAGAGTTATCTAAGTTTTGATATACTCGTGCGGTATCTGCGGTATCTCGGCTATGCCGTTACCTATGTTCAGAATATTACCGATGTGGGCCATCTTACCGATGACGCTGACGAGGGTGAAGATAAGCTTGCAGTAGCGGCGGAGAAAGAAAAGAAACATCCGATGGAGATAGCTGAGTACTATACGCGCAGCTATTTCGATGATATGGATAAGCTCAATTGTGTTCGCCCCGATATTAGTCCGAGGGCGAGCGGCCATATCGTCGAGCAGATAGAGATGGTTAAGACGCTCATCGAAAAGGGGTTTGCCTACGAGGTTAAAGGCTCGGTCTATTTCGATGTCTCTAAATTTAAAGATTACGGTAAGCTTTCCGGCAGAAATCTCGATGATGCCCAGGCAGGGGCGCGAGTTGATATTTCGCCTGACAAGAAGAGTCCGGCTGATTTTGCGCTTTGGAAAAAAGCGGAGCCTAATCATATTATGCAGTGGCCGAGCCCATGGGGGATGGGCTATCCCGGTTGGCATCTCGAATGTTCGGTGATGAGTATGAAGTATCTGGGTAAGACTATCGATATTCACGGCGGGGGACTGGAGAATCAGTTCCCGCATCACGAGTGCGAGATCGCTCAATCAGAAGCCGCTAACGGCGTGCAGTTTGTTCGCTATTGGATTCACAATAATATGGTCACCGTTGACGGCCAGAAAATGGGTAAGAGTTTGAACAATTTTATCACGCTCAAACAGGCGTTTGCGGGGGCGCATGAAAAATTGACAAGGAACTACGACCCCTTGGCGATCAGGCAGTTGGTTTTGAACAGCCATTACAGAAGCCCGATAGATTTTTCTGACGCGGCTCTATTCGCTGCTCAAAGTGGATATGAAAGGATTACTGAAACGGTCAAAGCGGTTCGAGGTAAGCTTGGCCAGGCACCAGCTGGTAAGATCGATGAGAAAATCGAAAAGCAGCTTGAACAACTAAAGAAAAAGTTCGAGACGGCGATGGATGACGATTTGAATACTTCTGTTGCGCTTTCGGTTGTGTTCGAGCTTGTTCGAGTTAGTAATGGCTTACTTGAAAATGCTAAAACAACCGCAGAGACTTTTGATGCCGTCGATGATCTGTTTACTAAATTGGCGGGTGACTGTTTAGGTATTGTAAAAGAGCAGTATTCACAGGCGGTAGAAGGTGATGAAGAAATGATCTCTAAGCTGGTCGAGGAGTTTATTCAGAAAAGAACCGAGGCTCGTGAGCGAAAGGATTTTGCCGCTGCTGACGGAGTCCGTGACAAGCTTGATGAGATAGGCATTGTACTGGAAGATAGGCCCGGCGAAACCATCTGGAGAAGAAAATGAGGATACTCGGCATAGACCCGGGGTTACAGGTTTGCGGATACGCGTGTATCGATGCGGCAGGTAACGATGAAAAGCTGACCGAAGCCGGCGTCTTTCGTACCGATAGTCAGTTGGCCCTGGAAGTCAGACTCAACCAGATAGCTTCTGACATTGAATCGCTGCTGGAAAGATTTGCCCCGGATATGGTCGCCGTCGAAGAATTGTATTCGCATTACGCGCATCCTAAAACAGCGATATTGATGGGACACGCAAGAGGTGTTATACTACAGCGGTGCGCCGAAGCTGGGATCGAAGTAGCCAGCTTCAGTGCGACGCGGATAAAAAAAGCGACCACCGGTAACGGCAGGGCGTCAAAGCAGCAGATGCAGCGGGCTATTCAGACGGTGCTCGCATTGCCTGAGTTGCCGGAACCGAACGATGTCGCCGATGCAATTGCGGCGGCATTATGTTGCAGCAATACTATAAATTGTGAAGTTGTTAACGAATCAATAATCAATAATCAATAATCAATAATCAATTAAAAATGATCGCGAAAATTGAAGGAAAACTTATCGCTCTTGATGTTGGTACCGCACTGGTGCAGGTCGACTCTATTACTTATGAGGTTATGCTGCCAGGCTATTGTCTCAATATTCTTTCGGATAAAATTGGCGGTGACATTTCCCTTTGCACAATGGAATATTACGAAGGTACACCAGGCGGGGGCAACCTTATACCGAGAATGATAGGTTTTCTCAATACCGGCGAAAGGGACTTTTTTACCAGGTACACAAGTGTCAAGGGGATCGGTATTAAGAAAGGCTTAAAGTCGCTGAGTATCCCGATAACTACGATAGCCGCTGCCATCGAGAACGGCGATGAAAAAACGCTTATCTCACTGCCTTCGGTAGGCAAAAGATTAGCTCAGCATATTATCGCTGAGTTAAAAGGTAAACTGGAAAGTTTCGCAGTCGGAGCAGAAGTCGCCTCAGCAGCTGTCGCCTTCAAGCCGTTCCAGGTGGAGGCTCTGGAAGTGCTCGTAGCCTGGGGCGAAAAAAGGGCTGACTCACTTGAACTTATCGAATTAGCGTGTAAAAAACACCCGGACGCCAAAACAGCCGAAGAGTTGGTTCCAATCGTTTATAGATTGAAACAGGGAGTGGAAGTATAGGATGGCAATAGACAGAGTAATAAACGGACAACCGCGGAGCGAACAGGAAGAAGCGTTCAATGTTTCTCTTCGGCCCAAAACTTTGGATCAGTGTATAGGCCAGGGCAACGTCAAGGAAAAGCTCTCGATCGCGATAGCCGCTGCTACCGGCAGGGGTGAACCGTTAGAGCACATATTGTTCTACGGTCCGCCGGGCCTTGGCAAAACTACGCTGGCTCATATCGTGGCAAATGAGATGGGCGCCAATATAAGATGTTCTTCCGGGCCTGCGATGGTAAAGCAGGGCGACGTTATGGGGATGTTGAGTAACATCAATACCGGCGACGTACTTTTTATTGACGAGATCCATCGACTCAGCACTTCGGTTGAGGAATTTATTTACCCCGCAATGGAAGATTTTAAAGTTGACTTTACCGTTGACAGCGGGATGCACGCAAAAACGATCAATTTTCCGCTCAAGCGTTTTACCCTGGTAGGCGCGACAACCAGGGCAGGGCTGCTAAGCGCTCCCTTGCGAAGCAGATTCGGAATGCTCTATCACATGGATTTTTATAGCGACTCCGAGTTGACTGAGATACTTGGCCGTTCAGCGGAATTGCTCGAATTGAAATGTGAAAACGGAACACTTGAAATGATAGCAGGTCGTTGCCGCAGAACACCGAGAATCGCCAACCGTCTTTTGAAACGTGTCCGCGATTACGCTCAGGTCAAAGGTACCGGCGTTCTCAGTGGCGGGATAGTCGAAAACGCTCTGAAGATGGAGCGGATCGATGAACTTGGCCTTGACGAACTGGACAGGGCGTTTCTTGGCGCTTTGGCAAATATTTATGAAGGCGGCCCGGCTGGTATAGAGGCGATAGCGGCGACGCTCGGCGAAGAAAGAGATACGCTCGAAGATGTCGTCGAGCCTTACCTTTTACAGATCGGGTTTTTAAGACGCACCCAGCGAGGCAGAGAGATCACCAAGCAGGCCTGTGAGCACCTCGGGCTCAAACTACATAAGAGCAAACCCAGCAAAGAACAGCCGGAACTGTTCGAGACAGACTCACAGTAGAACAACATCAGCAATCAAGGAGAAATATTACTTTGGCTAAACATGTATTTACAGGTTTTGGATTTGGGCCCATTCAGAGCGGCCTGTTCTTGAAAGAAGCATTTGAAAGCGGCAATTTCGACAGATTCGTAGTCGCCGAAGTCGACCAGAAACTCGTCGATGCTCTCAGAGCCAACAACGGTACTTATTATATCAATATCGCAAAGGCTGACGGCGTCGAAGTTGTGCAGATCGATAATGTAGAGCTTTTCAATCCGAACGTTGCCCAGGACAAAAAGGCTTTGTTAGAAGCTCTGGCCCGGTCCACCGAGATAACGACGTCACTGCCATCGGTCAAATTTTACGATATGGGTGGCGACACTTGCGTAGCTTCATTGATCGCTCATGGTGTTAATAATAGTAAGACCGACGCAACAATTATTTACGCTGCTGAAAACAATAATCACGCTGCCGAAATTCTTGAAAAAGCCGTCGAACCAAAACTTAACATCGGCCCAGGCAAAGAGGTTCGATTCTTAAATACCGTGATCGGCAAAATGAGTCAGGTAGTCACTGACCCGGATCAAGTTGAGAGCTTGAACTTAAAGCCGATCGCCCCTGGTATCGACAGAGCGTTTCTGGTTGAAGAATTTAATAAAATACTTGTCACCAGAGCAGCTATTGACAGATTCACCCCCGGCATCGAAGTTTTTATGGAAAAGGACGATCTGCTGCCCTTCGAGGAGGCCAAGCTTTATGGCCACAACGCGATACACGCTTTGTTGGCATATTTGGGTCATG
Organism: Planctomycetota bacterium; assembly: GCA_042569785.1. Classification (GTDB taxonomy): domain Bacteria; phylum Planctomycetota; class Phycisphaerae; order Sedimentisphaerales; family Anaerobacaceae; genus JBHPGW01. The sequence goes on from JBHPGW010000014.1 coordinate 38,211, forward strand.
TAAAAGGGTATGGCAAAATGTCTGAGTTGAAAGCCGATGATACGTTGATGAAAATTGCCGCGAAAGCTTTTATCGACGAATCCGGTACCGCTTTGATAGGCAAGTATGGCAAGCTTGGTGATGAGCTTTTCACTGTCACGGGCTTCCAGGGGTATGCCGACGATCTGCTTGAGCGTATGACCAATACTTATCTTACCGATGCGATTGCCAGGACAGGGCGTGACCCCGTTAGAAAGCTCGGCACAACTGACCGAATATTCGGCACAATGTCACTTACTTTGAAATATGGTGTAACCCCGACCAATATGGCATTGGGCGCAATTGCGGGAATCGCTTTTTTACTTGCTCAGCCGGAAGAAAATGATCTACCCGAAGAATTGCGTTTTAGCGATTGGAAAAAAATGACCGATAGTGACATAGAAAAAATAATCAAATGGATATGGCAGGGCCAATCTACGAAGTTTAACGACGAACTTATTGAACTTGTCAAAAACGCTAAACCATCTTTAGCTAATATTATTGAATAGGAAACAGGACAAATGAACAAAGAATTAGCACAGTTAATCAGAATCTCAAATACAGTAGGTAAAGACGCGACACTGGTTCAAGGCGGCGGCGGAAATACTTCGGTAAAAACAGACGACGGAAAATTCATGTACCTAAAGGCAAGCGGGACCGCGCTTAAGGATATGGACGCCAAAAAAGGCTGGCGCAGATTGCGGATCGATGCGGTTCGCCGGATACTCAAAGATAAACAACTGGATAAGTTCGAAACACAACCAAGAGAGGTTGAGGTAGTCTCTCGACTGATCCGTGCCTGCGAGGATGATGTCACTACTGGCGCCAGGCCCTCGCTGGAAGCGCATTTGCACTCTTGCCTTGATAAATGTGTTATTCACCTTCACGCTGACGCGGTTGGTGCTTTTATAAACGCAAAAAACGGCAAGCAGCAGCTGGAGAAACTATTTAAAGACGAAAAGCTGCCCCCGGTTTGGGTTCCTTACGCAAGTCCAGGCTATATGCTCGCAAAGAAAGTTACTAAATTAGTTGCCGATTACAATACCCATTACGGCAGAAATCCTTCGATACTTTTTCTGCAAAAGCACGGCCCTGTCTTTTCCGCTTCGAGCCCTGACGCTGCGTTAAGGCTTGTCCGAAAGGTGATCAATAAATGCGGTTCAAAACTAAAGCCTCTTACCGCAGCGAGGATCAAATTTGTATCTGAGCAGGTTATTACCGAGACAGCGATTAAAATTCGTAAGGGTTTTTTCGACGCGACCGGCAAGTACACTACGATAAATTATTTTTACAATGACGTTATCGCTGGTTTTATCAATCTTAAAAACGCGAAAAAAATGCTAGCGACCCCGGCTATTACCACCGATGAGCTTTTATATGTTTCCGGTGCTCCGTTGTGGCTGGAAAATTGTGATCCTAAGAAAATTGCCGCTAAATTAACTTCGCAAATTGACAGAGAAGAAAAACCATCTGTGTCTTTTTTGGTTAAAGGTGTTGGCCTTTTCGTTGCAGAGAGAGAGAAAATGGCAGGCACCGTCAGAGATACCGTCGCAAGCGCACTTTTCGTCCGTAGAAACGCAATTACCATGGGCGGCATCGTCAGCATGACCAAAAAAGAGCGGGAGTTTGTGAACAACTGGGAGACAGATACTTTCCGCAGGCAATTGATGGCTGGTTCGAGCAGTGGCCAACTGCAGGGGCGTATCGCTGTTGTCACTGGTGCCGGAAGCGGGCTGGGCAGAAGTATCGTGATAGGCCTTGCACGTGCGGGTGCATCGGTAGCGATAGCTGACATCGACACCAAAGCGGCTCAGGAAACCGCTGAGACTATAAAAGCTGAATTGCCCGATGCTCAAACCATTGTAGTTGGCTGTAACGTTACCAGTGAGGAAAGTGTCGAGCAGGCTTTTGGTGAATTGCGGAAAAACTGGGGTGGACTCGATATTCTCGTCAATGCCGCAGGTGTAGCACCAGCTGGGCCCCTGGTCGATCTGCCGGTAAGGCAATTCCGCTTTGCGATGGAAGTTAATTTGACTGGGTACTTCCTCATGGCTCAATATGCTGCCAGGATTATGACTGCCCAGGATATCGGCGGGGCGATAATAAATATCAGTTCGAAATCCGGGCTCGATGCCAGCAAAAACAATACCCCTTACAACGCTACCAAAGCAGGCGAATTACACATGGCTCGCGGATGGGCAATGGAACTTGGCGAATATGGAATAAGGGTAAACTGCGTTTGTCCGGGTAATGTCTTCGAGGGGTCCAAGATATGGAACCCGGAATATATCAAGGTGTGCGCAAAAAAATACGGCATAAAGCCAGAAGAAGTCATTCCGTTCTACGTCAATAAGACAGCACTCAACCGTGAGATCAAAGGAAGTGACATTGCCGATTCGGTGGTATTTCTCTGCTCGGATAACGCACGAACGATCACGGGCCAGACGATAGTAGCAGATAGCGGCCAGGTAATGGTTAGGTAAATTATTCTTTTATCTCGGGGCAGGACATGATGAAGTCGACACAGTGGCTTAGTTTTGCCATGGCTACCGCAACAGTACAGTCGGCAGCTCCGTAATAAAGATTGATCTGGTCGATTTCCTTATCGATCGTAACGCCGGTTGGAAATACCACGCCGTGAACATCGCCTACATGCTCGTATGTCTCGCGAGGTCCCAGAACCCATTCATCCGCCCTGCGAAGGACTCGCCAGGGTTCGTAAAGATCCAAAAGTGCCATTCCAAGCCGATATATCGCTCCGCCTGTCGTGTTACGAACTCCGTGATAAAACAATAGCCAACCCTCGGCAGTCTCTACCGGCTGACATGCAAGGCCTACTCTATGACAATCCCAATACGCCTGTCTTGTTCTGATCAGACACCGGTGGTCTCCCCAGTGCTTGAGGTCAGGCGAAAAGCTAAGCCAGATATGGGCCTCACCTCGTACGATCGGACGATGTAACAAAGCGAATCGACCGCCGAATCTTCGCGGAAACAAACAAGCGTCTTTATCTTCAGGAGGAAGTAAAACTCCGAGCCTGGCAAAAACCCGAAAGTCCCTCGTAATCGCAAGCGATACCACAGGCCCGCCTTCGCTGAAAGAGGTATAAGTAATGCCGAACTGCTTTTGTTCTTCAAGCCAGATGATACGCGGGTCCTCAAGACCCCATTTTTCTTCGCGCGAACTCTGGTCCGCTTCCATGGTCGGCTTCTGGTCGATCTTCCAGTTGGTGAAACCATCGGCGCTCCGGGCAAGGGTCAGATGCGAAAAACCTCTCATATCCTCCACTCGCATCAGTAGTAACGTCTCACCATTGAGCTTTATAGCGCCAGGATTAAAAACCGCATTCACTGGATATGGCCAACCTGCAGGCGTCAGTATCGGGTTGTTTTCATAGCGAGTGAAAAGTTCGTAGGCTGCCTTTTGATGTGAAAGCTTAAGCATATTCTATTCCCTGAGATATCAATAAACGTTTTAAACTTTTTCAATTATACCACCTAAATCGGCAGGTTTACCACCTTTACTGTAAACCAAATTGTAAAAAATATTTCTCAAATTGGGACACTAACAAAATATCCGCTGAATGTCAAACACCTGAACCATTGACGAATGCGGTTTTTTTTGCTAATCTAAATGTTTTTCAAAGGATTCTCAAATGAAAATAGACCAGTTCATCTTAGGTGCATACGAAACAAATTGCTATGTTTGTCGAAGCAGCGATGATACTCTCGACTGCCTTATCATTGATACCGGCCTCGAAGCCGCCGAACTTATCAATTTTCTCGCCGAAAACAAACTCAGGCCACTTGCGGTAATCCTCACTCACGGCCACGCGGATCACATTTGCGGCCTGGAGCCCTTGCGAAAGAGTTATCCTGACGTAAAAGTATATATCCACAAACTCGATGCCGATATGCTCGCTAAGCCGACCCGCAATCTTTCGCTTTTTGCCGGAACTGCTTTCAAAACCAACCCCGCTGACGAGCTTTTAGAAGATGGCCGGATAATCGAACTGGCTCACTTGAAATTAAAGGTTCTTCACACCCCCGGCCACACACCAGGCGGAATTTGCCTATATGCTGAAAATGACAATATTGTCTTCGTAGGCGATACCTTATTTGCCGATTCCGTAGGCAGAACAGATTTCCCAAAAGGCAGTATGACAGATCTGATAAACGCAATAAAACAAAAGCTATGCACCTTACCCGATGAGACTGTAGTCCACCCAGGCCATGGTCCATCAACAACAATCGCCAGAGAAAAGGCCCACAACCAATACCTGCGATAATTGAATTTGCCGCAGGGGGTGCGGGAGGCGCAGAGGGCACTGAGTTTTTTACGATTATAGTTGAGCAAATTTAATCTTGAATTAAATACCAAAGGCATGTAGACTTATCGTAATGCTGAGATTTATACCCAATATTTTAACATTTGGCCGACTCGTCCTGACCGTGATCTTTCTGATCATGCTGGCTTACTCACCGAGCATAGAGGACAACACCTCATATCTGGACATCGCTTTTATCCTGTTCGTGATCGCCGGGCTAACCGACATCATCGACGGCAAAGTAGCGCGCAAGCTCAATGTCACCAGCAAGTTCGGCCGAATGATGGATCCTTTAGCTGACAAGGTTCTTGTATGCGGAGCGTTTATCTGCTTCGCGTTGATCGGCGAACCGAAACTCTTCGAGATAACAGGGACAAACCTGAAAATAATCCACTGGGGGACAGCCGGAATTTTGATCCTGCGTGAAGTTTATGTCACTACCCTGCGTCACATCGCCGAAGCAAAGGGAATAAATTTCGCCGCGACAGCTTCGGGTAAAATAAAAATGTTCCTTCAGTCTTTCGCTATCGGAACGGTAGTAGTAAAGATGGCTCACATCGATGCTGCATGGGGCAATTGGTTTACGGCGGCAATATACATCCTGACTATAATAGTTACGGTCTTTTCAGGCTTGCGGGCGACCCAGCGGACTAATTGGCAACAGATAGCCGATAAGTAGTTACACTTGCGGCTATTCCAATTGACTTGATGTATTTTCTTCAAAACCAGTTTTCGTAAATTCCTCTGGCGCAGACCTCTGTTCGCTCGACTGGGGTAGCGACTGGATCGGGATCGGACTTCTGTCTTCTGTCTTCTGCGCAATAAATTCAGCTACCTTTTTGTAATCCTCAGCACCGTGACACTCGGGCTCATATTCATAAATTGTTTTGCCGTAACTTGGAGCTTCAGCCAGCTTAATATTTCTGCGAATATGTACGGGAACGATCCGGGCATCGGACCATGCGCAATCGGTTCCACTGGCACTTTCGAGAAATTGACTGATATCAGCCTTGACTTCGCCGGGCAGTGACGCCCTGGTATCGTACATGCACAACAAAACCCATTTAACCTTAAGAGCCGGATTGATCCTTTTATTTACAAGATCAACGGTTTGCAGCAGCTTACCAAATCCCTGCAGAGCCAAAAAGTGTGGCTGCAATGGTATCAAGATCTCGTCAACCGCGGCCAGTGCGTTTAAGGTCAGCAGCCCCAGTGACGGCGCACAGTCAATTACCAGATAATCGAACTTATCCTCAACGGATTCGATCGCCTCTCGCAGTATGGTTTCTCTACCGACAACACTGACAAGTTCGCTTTCTGCGCCGACCAGGTCGATATTGGCAGGCAACAGCCAAAGGTTAGGCCTGACAAGCAGTATCTCCGACTCTAAATCAGCCGATTGGGTTAATACTTTATAGGCCCCCGCCTCGATACTTTCAGGTTCCAGGCCGAGATGGATCGTCAAATGAGATTGCGGGTCCAGGTCGATTGCGAGCACTCTCGAGCCCTGATTAGCTAAAGCGGCGGCTATATTGACAACACTTGTCGTCTTACCAACCCCGCCCTTTTGATTTAGTACCGCTATTTTTCTCATTTTCGTTATTCTTGTTCTTTGTCGCAATCGCTGGTGTTGAGTTTTTTTGATACCGCATCAAGCACGCCGTTCACAAATCCAGGTGACTTTTCCGTACTGAATTTTTTTGCAAGCTCGATAGCCTCATTTATCACAACTCTTGGCGGGATATCGCTACAAAATTTCAACTGATAACTCGCCAGCCTTAAAATACTTCTATCAACAGGCGAAAGCCTGGATACTTCCCATTTTATCGTCGAAGCAACGATCATCTCATCGCACTGAGCCAGATTTTCCCATGTGCCCCTGGTCCAGTCGGTCGCCAGTCTCCGCACAAAATCGCCTTCGCCCGACTCTAAGAAAAACCGATCCATGATCTCCATCGCATCGGAGCCTTGTACATCAAGTTGAAACAAACCCTGCATTGCCAATTCACGGGCTCTGGTTCTTCTATCCACTTGTAAAACCTCTGCTTTTTTGTCGGTGAAAATTTCAAGCTATCGACAATCGGTTCAAATCTGTTCTAAAACATTAACCGCTTCTATCGCGGTCAGCGCCGCATCTGCACCAGCATTACCCATTTTGGTACCCGCTCTGTCGACTGCCTGTTCGAGCGTATCGCAGGTAAGGATCCCAAAAATCGCTGGAAGACCGCAATCGTAGTTGATCTGGCCTATCCCGCGAACTACCTGCTGACATACATAATCATAATGAGCGGTCTGTCCGCGAATCACCGCACCCAGGCACAGAACCGCGGCAAACTTTCCGCTCTGGGCAAGCCTTTTAGCCGCCAAGGTGATTTCACAGGCACCTGGAACCCAGACAATGCTTATCTGCTCGTCTTTAGCTCCATGTCGCTGCAGGCAGTCTATCGCACCGCCAACCAGCTTGGAAGTTATGAACTCATTGAACCTGCTGACCACAATAGCATAGCTGCCTTTGCCAACTGTCAGTTGACCTTTTATTTCTTTAATCATCGCTTTGATTCTCCATATCGCTATTAGCGTTTTTTTGCTTTCACCAAAAAATTTCGATAACGTAAAACATAATCACGCACATTATAAGACTATCGACGACGAGTTTCCAGAAAAACAGTAATTTAACTTGCGTTAAACCTGTCTCGCCTGCCAACGCCTGTGAGTTAACCTATGTGAATATAATAGGTTATGCGGCCAATTGCCAGTAAATTTTTTACTTTTAAAAAAAAAGCCCCTCACCACCAGCGAAAAACCGCTAAAACCGCTGCAAATATTGGGCGATAAGACTGTAGGTCACATAAATTTGCGCCATGAAAGAAACTAATTAACGATAACCAATACATCATCAGGATAAAAAATGATCTTTGAAGATTCAATATTTAATCCGTACGACAACGCCGAAGATAAGGCCGCAAGAGCATTTGAATTTTACGAAGACGGTGAAATTGCTCAGGCTCTTGACGAGATCGAATTGGCATTGCAGATAAATCCAGCAAACAGTTCCTGGCATTTTGACAAGGCCCTCACGCTCGATTCTGTTAACCGCTTCGAAGATGCGATAATCGAATACGAAGCAGCGCTGGAGCTAAATCCTGATGACCTTGAAATTTTAAACTCGTTGGCGGTAGATTACACCAGGACATCGCAATATGATCGAGCCATCGAATTGTTCGAGCATATCCAGCAATTAGACCCTTCATTTGAGCCGAGCTACTGCAATAGGATAATCACTTACGCCGAAATGTCTCTGCACGACCAGGCCGAAGAGATGTTCTATCTCGCTCAGCAGATAAATCCGGATTGCGCACTGTGCTATTACAATATAGGCAACAGCCTTTTCATAAGAGGCCAATACAAAAAAGCTGTGCACTGCTGGACACAGACAGCCCAACTTGAGCCGACTCATCCGCAAATCAATTATAGGATCGCCCAGGCATATTGGGCTGATAACGATTACGCAAACGCCCAGGAGCATTTCCTCGCAGAACTGCGAATCAGTCCTGGAGATATTGATGTAATTCTCGATTTCGGTTTGTTCCTGCTCGAAACAGAGCAGATCGATTCGGCAAGGGAAAAGTTTCACAGAATTATTGAACTTAACCCAGAGAATCCTGCCGCATATTTCTACCTCGGAGAGATCGCTTTCAATAACGAAGATTATCAACAGGCGGCAAAAATGTTCAACCAGACTTTACAAAGGGACCATAAGTTCACAGGCCCTCGATACAGACTGGCTCAGTATGCTATGGCCAATGGCCTTGAGGACGAAGCGAAAGTTTATCTGGTTGCAGAGGCCGAACTGGAACCGAACGATTCTGACGTCCTGGTTTCGATGGGATCGATGTTTATGAGCATGGGCGAATTTGAATACGCAGCTCACAGTTTACTGCGAGCCGTCGACATGGATTTTGCCAACGCAAAGGCATATTATTATCTTGGTCTCGCACATGCCGGCAAAGAACAGTTTGAAGAAGCGATTGAGTTCTACAATCACACTTTAGACATCAAGGGCGACTATTTCGAAGCGTTAAGAGACTCTGGGTTTGCGTATCTGCAGATAGGCAAAATAGACGCCGCTCTCAAACAGATCGCAAAAGCCAAGGCTATAAACGCGGATGACTCTCAGCTAAAGGCTATCGAGCGGGCGATCAAAGTTGCTCAATTTACTGGGCGAACCACAGCCTGGCTTGGCCGGCTAAGATCACCGCATACATCCAAAAAATAGCCGGTAAACGCTGAGAATTTACATACAAAGCTGCCGAACTAATCACAGACCGAACCAGTTCCCGCTAAACACCACAAAAGCGAAAAGTCAGGAAATATTTGCATAATCGGGCCAAATAGATTATATTTCCATATTTCCGGCTGAGTGGCGGAATGGCAGACGCTGGGGACTTAAAATCCCCTGCCCATTAGGGCGTGTGGGTTCGACTCCCACCTCGGCTAATAGGGTTATGACAGTAAAAAACCACTGTTAGACAAAATAATTAGACAATTTCCTTGCTTTTCTCTTCGATCTCTGTTCTAATCCCTATTTGTAATTTAGTGTTTGAGATAGGTTAAAAGATGGGAAAGAGGTACACCAAGAAATTCCTGAGTTGGGGAGGGAGAGAGCTATCTGCTATAATTAATGGCAAGCTTTGTGGTGTCAAATTTGACAACGGCAAAGCTCAAACCCACTACTATAGACATCCTCATTTATCTGGTCCAGCAAAGAAGGTCAATCTCGGAAGAGATAAAGGCAAGGCGGCCCATAAGTGGTGGGCGGTCGTAGAAGAACACCAAAAAGAACAGCTTCAAATTCTTCCAACAAATCAACTTAAAACACAAAAAGCTTTTCTCGTCACTCCACAACCTCATCAGACTGAAGAAGAGTTTGATGCATTGATTAAGAAGTTTATAAAAATGGCTTCAAAGAAAAAGGAAGAATCTCTGGATGAATGGAATGTCAGAGTATTCAATAATCCTGAATTAAGTACATTTATCGATAAGATCGAAACATCAATACCAAGAGAAGCTCTTGCGGCTATTTTCAACAAATGGCTGGAAGATCCATATGAATGCTCCAAAATATTGGGCAGAGAGGAGATTGCTCACTTACATAAGCTTTCTCCCAAAGATCCAATCAAATTGTTTTCAATGGGTCAGTATTATTTTGATTATATACCCACTAATAGAGAACAAGCTGATGAAAAGGAACGAAAGAAGGTTCTTGGGTGGTGGAATCAATTTTGCAGAATTACAAATAAAACTTATTTGGATGATATTGCCAAAGCTGATATAGAAAATTATACTACAACTATTGTTAAAATGGCAAGGAATAAAGATTATAGCAAAACATGGATTAGCCATAGATTTGGAGCGGTAAAAACTGTCATCAATATTTTTACAAAATCACTTGAAGATAAAACTATTTCAATTAGAATTATTGGTTGGCTTAAAGATTATCCAGCTCCTTTAACAAAATCCAATGAACATTCGAAAAAATTCAATCCTAAGCCTTTAAATAAAAAACAAATTAAAGAATTACTTTCAGTTGCGAATGAAAAGTGGAAAGCTATTATACTGTTTAGCCTAAATACTTGTTCATATGGTGTCGATTGCAGATTTGTAATGATGAAAGATATAGACATTGACAACAAAACCCTGACAATGTGGAGAAAGAAGAAATCGGTCCCAAAATGTGCTATTCTTTGGAAAGAGACTATTGAGGCAATTAGAAATTTTAGAAAAGGTAAAATCGCTAAAAGCCCATATGTTTTTCCCTCTCGCTATGGTTCAATGTATACCGAAGGAGGCTTTTATGATTATTGGAGTAGATTCATTGCCCCTAAACTTAGATGGAAGTTTGATTTTGAGCAAATCAGAGATGCAGGTAGATATGGATCTGAGAAAGGTGATGCTTCTCCCAACCACATTAGGATAGCAATGGGCCACAGAATACATGGAGTAGACGATGCTTATCTTTTTAGGCATCCCGAACTTGTAGAAGATGTAAGCAAGGCAATTTACAACTATTATTTTTCCAAAACTAAAAAGAAATAATATCCCCCTCCCCCACTAATCCAGATACCAACGGCCATTGAACCGTGGCCACAAATCATGCCGATTCCTTCCTGGCCCGTAGTTCTTCGATAGTTTTTTTGACTCTTGTCTCAGCAGTCGCGTAGGCGGCCTTGTCGATTTCTATACCGATGCATTTGAGGCCAAGATCGGCATGTGTCCAGCGTCAACTATAATTTCCCTTCAACGACAATTATTTCTTCCTTTTGGTTACCATAACCTTTCCATGAACTAATGTTTCCTGGGGGTGCCCCCATGGGGGCAGGATT
>JBHPGW010000015.1:0-44323 GCA_042569785.1 Planctomycetota bacterium
GGCCGAAGATCGTTGCGATTTGCAACCGGACTTTGTCACCTGAAAAGATTGACTGGTACACTGACAACTTTAATTCCATTAAGCAGGTAACGTCTGATTACAAAGAGCTTTTAGCAAATGACGATGTAGAGGCTGTATATGTGGCAGTTCCTCACAATATGCACAAAGAAATTTACTGCGATGGGATAGAAGCGGGTAAGCATTTGCTTGGTGAAAAACCTTTTGGCATAGATTTAGATGCTTGTGAATCTATTCTGAAGTCAATGAAATCGAAGCCTAATGTCCTTGTAGGGTGTGCCTCTCAATATATTTTCTATCCTGCGATCCAGCGAATATTAGAAATGTTGGAGCAGGGGAAATTTGGACAGATCATCGAAGTCGAAAGCGGCTTTTCACATTGCAGCGATCTTGATACTCAAAAGCCTATCAACTGGAAAAGAATGGTCGATATTAATGGCAGGTACGGTTGTGTCGGTGATTTAGGTTTTCATAATGCCATAATGGGCATGCGAGCCGGTTGGCAGATTCAAAAAGTTCGCTCGATCTTTTCGAATATAGTTTCCCAAAGACCTAACCTGGCAGGTGATATTGTTGCATGTGAGACTTATGACAATGCGTCGATGTTGGCGGTAGTATTGGACGAGACGAATGGTCAAACATTTCCATGGGAAATAAAGATCCACAGGATCATGCCTGGTGAACAAAATACATGGTACTTCAATATTTATGGGACAAAGGGTAGTGCTGTTTTTTCGTTGAAAAATCCGAAGTGTTTGGATGTTCTTCTTTATGAGGGTAAAGAACAGGCCTGGAGGAAATTGGATATGGGGTTTGCTACACCCTATAAGACCATCACGGGTTCTGTTTTTGAGTTTGGCTCTGTGGATGCATTCATGCAGCTTATGGCAGCGCTTATGTATGAGTTGGAACATGATAAGCCTAAGAGTTTTGCAGCTGCCTGCCCGAGTCCGGAAGAGATGTATGGCTGTCACAAGTTGTTTACAGCAGCTTTAAAATCAAGTGACAATAAAACAGTTGAAATTGTTTAGGAGAAATTATGCGGACAGTAAAGTTTGGTATTATTGGTTGCGGTTTGATGGGACGTGAATTCGCAAGTGCGACATTAAGATGGTGTCATTTATCACAGATGGATGTTAGGCCTGAAATCGTGGCCATATGTGATGCCCATGAAGATGTCATGAAGTGGTATACTGACAATCTATCAACCATAAAACAGGTGACCACTTCTTATAAAGAATTATTAGCGAATGATGACGTGGAAGCAGTGTATATCGCGGTCCCTCATAATCTTCATGCAGAGTTTTACTGTGCTGCGATCGAAGCTGGTAAACATCTGCTCGGTGAAAAACCCTTTGGTATAGATCTGCAGGCTAATGAGCAGATAAATGAATGCATTAAGAAGCATCCGAACGTTTTTGTCAGGTCTTCATCTGAATCGATATTCTTTCCTGCGATGCAGAAGATCGGCCAGATGATCGAAAATAAATCTCTTGGAAAAATAATCGAAGTTAACAGCGGTTTTTTACATTCGAGCGATTTGGATTTTAATAAAGCTATAAACTGGAAACGTATGCTCAAATTTAATGGCGAATACGGTTGCATGGGCGATTTGGGAATGCACGCATGCCATATGCCTTTCAGGGCTGGCTTGATACCGAAAAATGTTTACGCAGTATTGAACAATATTGTAAAAGAAAGGCCTGACGGTAAAGGTGGCATGGCCAAATGTGAAACATGGGACAATGCGACACTGCTTTGTGAAGCTGCCAGTACGGATAGTAATGATGAGTTTCCCATGACGATAAAAACCCATCGAATCGCTCCGGGCAATAAGAACACCTGGTATTTTGAAATCTATGGCACTAAAGCTTCGGCCAGGTGGTCCAGCAAACAAATAAATACACTTAAAGTTTTAGAGTATACCGGCGGCGAGCAGGCATGGCAGGTAATTGATATGGGACATGAAATGGCTTATAAGTCAATTACAGGCGGAATATTTGAAGCTGGTTTTTCAGATTCGATATTACAGATGTGGGCAGCGTTTCTGTATGAACTGCATCATGGCAAACCAATAAATACATTTGCAGGCTGTGTAACACCAGAAGAAGTAGCTTTAAGCCATAAATTTTTTACCGCGGCCTTAGAATCAAATAAAAATTGCAGTATTGTGAAGGTTTGATCTGGAAAGGTATTAGAGCAATTTAATTTTTCGTGTTCGCTTTATGCCTGTTGCGGCTTCGGCTGTCGGCATCAGAAATACTCACCCTACAATAAGTAGAGTTGCGTTTTCTTCCTTGCCAGCCTTGTCCTCACGACGGCCTAAATGCGAACAGAAAATATTAAAATGCTCTAGAACCCAGACAAAAATTACCACTGGCGATTGACCCTGCTTGAAATTTCATTGTAGTAAAAATAAAAAATTATTAACCCTAAATATTGGTGCTGGCTGGCTCGGACCGATCCAAAAAAGTATTGCGAAACTAACGAAAACTAAAAATCATGGAGATAAACATGAACGCCGAAATAAAAACATATCCGGATTTAATGACGGAAGAAGAGTTGATCGATTATCTGAGAGTACCACAAGTAAGCAAATCAAAAAATCATCATAATGTCATTGAGCATTTAAAGCGAATGCGAGATTTGCCCAGGATTCATCTTTGCCGTAAAGCCTTATATCCGTTGAAGGTTGTGCGTGAATGGGTCAACAAAGAGACTTGCCGGTAAACCGTAATTTGAGATAATTCAATTGTGATCAAGGCTGGGAATAATGATTTCTCAGCCTTTTTCCAGTTTCAAAACAACATCTCCTGCGATTCGGCAGGCGGGCGAGTTATATAGCAGTTTCCACTGGTGATATCTGGATTCAGAATTATATTAGCATTCACATTCTTGTTCAGTTCTGGACAATTCAAAATGCATACACTATTATACGATTATGAGATTATTTGCTATTGACATTAAAGAGGGTTTGGAGATTGCCGAAAGGGTTAACACGAAATATAAGCCTGTCTTTGATAACTTAGACCCTGAACAGCGAGCGGCTCTGGCATGGTATTTTCTACCACATAAATCACAAAAGGAGATTCTGGGAGTGACTCGTCCCCGAGTTGTCAAATGGTTCTGCCCATTCGCTGACCAAAAAAATTTTCCCAGCGGTCACCGCTATTGCATCAATGTCTATGCCGGCTGTAGTCATGGGTGCAAATATTGTTACGCACAGAGCTATGAGCCGAATCAGGCCAAGTGTAAAGATAACTTCAAAAAGAAATTACTCAAGGACCTTGACGAAATTGAAGAATTCAATCTTCCCTCAGCACCGCTTCATTTGTCTAACAGCACCGATGCGTTTCAGCCTTTAGAACTGAAGCAAAGGCTCGCACTGTATACTCTTGAGCAATTGCAGCAATACCGTCGGTATTTTACCAGCATTACTATCCTGACAAAAAATCCTGCGGTACTTGTAGAACCACAATATTTGAAAGCACTAAAATCACTCGCATCCTTACCAGCAGATCATCCGCGAAAAGACCTGTTTAGCAGCAAAGCAATCCCTGCATTGCGTGTAGAAATTTCACTTGCTTTTTGGGAGAATGATAGTGCAGAGTTTTATGATCCCGGCGCACCATCGGTTGCCCAAAGAGCCGCTGCGATAAAGACACTTCGTCAAAATGATATATCTGTTGTGTTGCGTATTGACCCGCTGCTTCCACGCGATCCGCTGGGTAGTAGCAAATTCTTATCTGATTTCCAATTGCCGGACGCACAAAGCCTCTCTGCTTTGGAAGAACTTGTTAAATTTGCCGCCGAACTCAAAATGTTGCATATCGTTTATTCTGTTGCGAAAATTGTAGCTCCAAGATACAAACCAATTCCCGAAGCAATCCAGCAGCTCAAACAGGTATATGAGTATGTCGCCAAACCTGATAAACTTATTTTTCGAGGCGGCTCCTGGCGACTGCCAGAAACAATAGCCCAAGAGCATATTGTTAAACCCTTCCTCGAAATCTGTGACAGTTACGCTATGAAAGCCTACTTTTGCAAACAGAATCTCCTTTCAACACCATAACACTTTTGATCCGGAAAAAATGCAACTCTGAAATAATCATAAGAATATTCATCACAGGAATTAGTGCTGTCATAAATCTTCTGGCGCAAACTAAGTTTCCTCACGGAAGCTTTTAGTAAATGTCCAATACGACGAGCAAAGCTTTCTCTAAACTTGTCCTGAAGATTAAGAATGAAGCCTGTTGGTTTGCAAAATCCTGCGAGTATTTCAAGCCGTTGGCGAATGTTCTCGTAAGAAGAATCTTCCTTTACGAGATCGAGCACATATGGCAAGCAGCATATGTCATACGGATCAAGCATATTTGATATTCTGCGTAATTGGATCATGCTATCAGGGAATGGTGTATCCAGTGCAATAATTTTCAAACCACTAATGCATTATAAATGTTTTGCGTAAGTCTCCAGCATTTTTCTTCCAACGGCCAAGGCTTCAACTGATATATCATTTAAAATTATGTTGACATATATCCTTTTATTGAGCTTGCAACATACATTTGACACAATATTAAGGATTGCCAAACTAGCAACAGCAGGGCCGCATCCTATGTCAGCTACAGTAATATTTCTATGTTGCACCGCAGAGACAAGTCTTTCAAAAGTATCTTGCTGTAAGATAGCATTTTGAATTTGAAAAAAATGCCTTGCAAAAAGCCTATCAAGAAAACCACACAAACTTGCTTTGTCCTCCGGATATTTGTATTCAGATTTAGATGGATTGCTGTGAGGTGGCAATGAGTTAATTTGTCGTTTCAGTATTTTTTCAAGTTCGTCATCGAGTGTCCAAATATCATTGTGTATAACTTCTTCTCTTATTTCAGCTAATGTTGGATATGCCATTCAGAAACCCCTTTACAGTATAGTCAAATATTTACCTCCCCTATAATTAGCACCAACTTGCGCAAATCATGCGAAAATTTCAAAATAATCTGCCATAAACATTTGATAACTCATTGTCAGATCAAGAGATAAAAAAATAAAAAAATGTAATTATTAAAATAATACCTGCGTAATTGATTGATTTGATGCAAGCAATTTGTTGTAATCTAAAATACACAATTACATTGCCCGATAGCTGCTTCCATGCCCAGAGCTTTAAAGATGGTTTTATCTTCGAGGCACAGGCCGATCTGTAAATCAGGTTTTTGCTGTTTAATGTATTCTATGAGATGTTTATAAACTTCCATTCGCAATTGACCAGGAAAACGCACTCTGCCATCGGGCGACTTTGCCTTTTCCAATTGATCCGAAATCACATTTTGCCGCCCCAGCTTTCTTTCAGTTAGTTGCATCGCAGTTGAATAACTGCAAATCTGTCCCAAGGTGATACGGTCAAGCTTAATATTCATCAGAAGTGATTTTAAAAAATCAGGGTATACCTGTTGCCAATTTTCTATCGGTATAATCGGCATGATAACCGCTCTGACTGGGAAACCAGCCTTTGCACATTGTTGCATTGCGGAAATTCGCTCTGAAATTGATGGCACGTTTGCTTCAAACATTTCAGAAACTTCAGGCGGATTTAAACTCCATGAAAGAATCGTATGGCCGTTGTGCTCCAAGCCGACAAGATTTTCAACGTTGTCCGATTTGGTAAGCATGGTCATCCTCGCGTATTTTTGCCCTGCGAAAAAAGGAACCATAATTTTGCTATAGCCGGTCAAGTTATCCAACGCCAAACTGTCCTGCAATTTACCAAGGTAAAAAGCGGTTGGTTCTGTTAGCTGACGAGCAGCTTTGTCAATCTGGCTCAGTATATGCTCAAGATTGAGGAACACCTTAACCGTTGGAGAAAATTTAACGCCCGGCGTACCCGCAAGATAGCAGTATTTACAGTCATAAGGGCAGAACCCATAGGGCGAAAAGTGCCAGTAATTTGGGCATGTATTATTATCTTCTTCGCTAAACCGCAAAGCACTGTTGTGAACTCCAAGCACTAATGTTTGCTTACCATGATAATGTGTTGACAACAAATCGGTTTGATCCAAGTCCACCCGATTATGGGGGATATCCGACATCTCCACCATTTCAGCTTCCGGGTAAACATTGCATATACTCTTTGCGCGGGACATATGAATATCAGACTTATTCCACCCCTTGGTCAGGACAATCCTCTTTGGATTAAAGTGCATGGCAACGGTAGGCTGATATGTAAAGCTTTGATCAAATAATTCCTGCATAGGCCTCATTTTAAGTATTAAAGAGCAAAACCCATACCACAAGCCATATTTTCCGCACAACCAACTTAACCTGCCTTTGAATAAAGACTTATCATGTGCCCCAATCAAAATATGATTATGAGACAATCCTGCCAAAATGACCTATACTATGCCAATTCTCGTATAGCCAAACAATAGTATTTATGGCTTCCAGCCTTATTTTTTAACCTATGTGTAAACGGCGGAGTAAAAGTGTACCACCTGGCGGAACAAAAATGTACCACCCACTCACTATATAGCCGAGACCGCCCCGGCTGTCAACATTCAATTTTGACCGGCACTTTTCTTCTTACTGGCTAAGCGTTTGCGGCTCTGCTCGAGACGATAGCTTTGGCCATTAGAGCATTTTAATATTTTCTGTTCGCATTTAGGCCGTCGTGAGGACAAGGCTGGCAAGGAAGAAAACGCAACTCTACTTATTGTAGGGTGAGTATTTCTGATGCCGACAGCCGAAGCCGCAACAGGCATAAAGCGAACACGAAAAATTAAATTGCTCTAGCCTGTTCCCTGCCATTACTAAAGTCTACCTGACCCAGAGCTAACTTTTTGCGATATTGGTTTGCTGCTTTCAATGCTGTCTTTCGATCTTTGCCTATTTTGCGAGAAGTACGCTGTCCTTTATGGCATATCCATACATACCAGTTGCCAGTGGTTTTCTTCTTGTGTATTGAGACTCCCATTTTAAAACTCCTTTCAAAATAACCATAATATTATGCATTATGGCTTGTAAACTGGAGATCGTACATCTTGAATTTCAAGAAATAGAAACTTTTTTTTGGGTTGCGTATAGGTTGCATTTAGATGCTTAAATTAGCCCCACATGGGAAACCAGAAGTGAAATAACGGAGCAGGAGGGATTCGAACCCCCGTTACCTTGCGGTAAAACGGTTTTCAAGACCGTCGCGATCAACCACTCTGCCACTGCTCCCAGTTCTTTATTCATTATAGCCTATCAGGTTTTTTAAAGCTTGTCAATATTGCGCGAAAATTTAAGGCGATAGCCTAAATTATTTGCCGAACAACAGTTTTATCAATTCATTGAGCTGCGAAAAATCCGGTATCAAGACCTGGGCACCTGCCTTTATCAGTCTGCTGCGTTTTTCCTTGTTCAGGCCGTGTCTGCGGATCTCGTCGCTGGCAATCCCGACGGCGATGCCGTTACGCTTTCGACATTCTCTGATTTCTACCGGCCCGTCTCCGAAGACGATTAGTTCTGAGCCTTGGAGTTTATTTTCACTCATGATGTTTTCGATTACCATTTTTTTGGAATATTTGCTTATATCTCCAACAGCGCCATAAATGCCGCCGTCAAACAATTCGGCATAGCCAAGTACCTTAGCTTCGTTGATAACGTCCTGCTTATCAGTTCCGCTGGCCAGATACATTTTGACCCCCCTGTTTTTTAACTCATCGAGAAAAGCGATCGCCCCTTTTACCGTATAATCGTTCAAGTCAAGCTGACCGGTTTTAAATTTCTCGATCCTCTGATTAACCATTCCCATCAGCGCATCGTTGTAAATTTCCTTGTAGCCGAAGTTGTCCAGGATTTTCTCATCTGGAACGATGCCGAATTCTTTTACCATTTCAACAAGTCCTTCCATCTGTACGATGGTTTGTATCCCGGTCGACTTATCGATAAAATCAATAACTCGGTTGCGTACTTTATGGTATAGGGTTTCGTCAGCGGTTTCGTATTCGCTGCCCAAAATACTCTTTATCATTACCGGCTCCATTATCGTTTCCCACCCTTGTCTAAGAGTACTTATAGTACCGTCATGGTCAAACACCGCATGCTTGATATTGCCGATTTCAATGTCCCTGGAGCCGTGACACAGTTCAATTTCGGCCCCTTGCACATAACATGCATGCCTGATGTCCTCCGCCAGTTCAGGGTTGTAGATATAGTCAGCGTCCTTACTTACTTCGATTATCTCTGCGCCCGAAGCGGTTCCGGTCTGGAAAAGTTTTTGTACAGTAACCGCCGCTGCGAAATTAGCGAATATTGCTGCTTGATCCGGCTCCAGCCCCGCACCAAGGCACAGTGCTATTGCGCTAACAGTCGTGTCACCCGCCCCTACCGTGTCGATCTTTTTCAATATCTGGATACCGGGCACTTCGTGCAAACCGCTGCTATCGACTGTTAATATTCCGCGCGGGCCTCTCGTAATAAAGACAGGCTTGTTAGATTGCCTATAAAGATTTTGAGCATGACTTTTAACATCATCCAGAGTAATTACATCGCTTAGTCCGGCTTCGATACCATTTAGCCAGGTCGCTTCGATATCGTTGGTCTTTCGATAAATATTTCTGAACTTGTCACCATAATGGCGTGAATCCAGCAGGACGATCCTGTCGTCAAACTCGTCAAAAAGTTTGTTTGCCTGTTCTATGAATTCCAGATTTTCGAGACTGCCGGGCACCTGCTGATTGAATATCATCGCGTCACAGGTTTCCAGAGCATCTCTAAGCCCTTTTATTATTGCCTCATCAGTTTGCTTCGTGCGTTTGTTGAAAAAACCAAAGTCAATTCTCGGCTGCTCCTGGTCTTCAAGATACCGCTTAGCGAAAGTGGGTGTATCGAAGTTTTCTTTCTGGATGATCATAGCGTCGGTATTAACGCCAATAGTTTTGAATTGCCTTATAAGCTCTCTTGCGAATATATCGTCACCTGCTACACCTATCGTCTTTATGGCCGCAGGTTCCAGTGCGGCAAGATTAGCGACAACATTTGAAGCTCCGCCAAGTGTATAATAATGTTTGCCCACCCCCTCGGACTGCAACCCTGTCTCTACAGAAAGTTCGCCGCCTTTAGGGTCGAGTATCCAATAGGCGTCAAGGCAAAAGTCGCCGTAAACAGCGACTTTTACATTTTTAATTTTATCGAGTATTTGATTGATCTGTTCGGTATTCATAATTATTAATTCTCTGCAAATTCAACATCAATTAAATCACAAATAATATGATAGGCTAACATGTGCACTTCCTGACCTGTACTTGTGTACGGATTGGCTGCACAAAGGCAGATATCCGAAATTTTTTCTAATGGGCTGTCCGTTTTGCCGGTAAACGCAATGACGTTAGCTTTTTTTTCTTTAGCCTTTTCAGCGGCCTTTATAACATTAGCCGAGCTTCCACTGGTCGAAAACGCCCACAAAATGTCACCTTGTTTCATAAGGGCATCAGCCTGGCGAACAAAAATATCGTCGAAGCTATAATCATTTCCGATACACGTTATTACCGATGTATCTGTCGAAAACGCGACGGCTGGTAAGGGCTTTCTTTCGGTGCGGAACCTGCCGACAAATTCGCCCGCGATGTGTTGACAATCCGCCGCAGAGCCGCCATTGCCGCACAGATACACCGTCCCCGATCGCTTTAAACACTCAATTATCATCTCAGTAGCTTGCTTGATAATGGGAATCGAATTGTTCTCAAAATTCTCTATGGCCTTTTTGTGTTCGTTAATTGTTTTTAAGATAGTCTCTTCCATTATTTTTCCTCAAGTATTTCATAATATTTTTATAAAGCAGCGGTACGGTTGCTTTTTGGTTTCCCTGGATGTAGTAACCTTTGCCGTTAAATGCCTGTGGGATTCTTGTCACTACGCTTTTCTGATCACGAAAATAATAACACTGTGCGGCCTCATCGGTCATCTTTGCCGGTTCATGTTTTCGCAGGTCAAAATCTGCCGTGGTGATATTATCAGGAGTTTTGCCGATATTCCCTGCCATACTAACAGCTTTCAGGAATACCTCCGGGCCTGTTACAGCACTTCCAATGTTTAATACAACTCCGCCCTGAGTTAGTTTTGTAACTTCTTCAGCATAGATCAGAAAGTCTCTGCCACTGCAGCCGCCCTTTGCCTTACCGTCGAAAGACTTGTGCTGATCGATCACATCGGTCCCGATACCGACGTGGACAGTAAAGGGTATCGACTTTTCATAACACGCAGCCAGAACGCTTAATTGTTTGTTGCTGAATTCTTTTGGCGAATCGTCTTTTGCTGCGATGGCAAGGACTTCGTCGCGGAACGTTTCATCGCAGATCATCTTAGCCAACGATTCGCCATAGCCGAGTTTGTATTTGTTTCCGAGTTGGAGAGCTGTATTGGGGTAGGCGAATTCGTAAGCCATTCCAAACTGCCCCTCTTCAAGTGCATTTGGGACATATTCACTGGTTTGGCCGATTAACGCAAGTTCAAAATCGTGGATGGCTACTGCGCCGGTGCCGGCGATGAGAGTGACCATATCAAGTTTCACAAGTTCGATCAACAATCTGCTTAGCCCATTTTTTATAAGATGAGCCCCGGTAAAGACGATTACCGGCTTACCAGCTTTTCTCGCCGCGACTATTTTCTGAGCTATCACCTCAATTTCTTCTACGGTTTCAACGCCAACATCAAAGGATTGGGCTGATATCGTTTTGGGATCTACGATGTTTTCAAGATGGACCTTGTTCGTTCGTTCTTTTAATGGATATGTTTTGACCAGCAACGCGTCAAAGATTTTATATTTCCCCTTATAATCCATAGTGCTCACCTTTTTAGTTAAATGTGTTTTGTTCCTGCCTGCAACTTTATTTTATTTTTTCGGCAGATATTTTTTATTCCTGGCAGCGTTTTTTCACAGATCCACATGTCAAATTCTTTAAGCTTTGCTATTACGGTAGGTGTCTTATCGTTGTATTTGCCTGATGCGGTCAGGAGCACCTTGTTTGTGGCTTGTTTCATCGCCTGTTGTTTGAGCAAGGCTTCTCCCATCAACGAGCATGTTACAGTTCCATCGGCGCTGACACCGTTTGCGGAAATGAAACAGGTATTAAAATCGTAAATGCAGATCTGGCTCTGGCTCAAGGGCCCGCTCAATGATTGCGTAACTGGATGTAGAGATCCACCCAGCAGGATATGTTTGACATCTCGCTTTGCCAATATCGAAGCGATAGAAACATCATTAGTTATGAACGTTAAATTCCTGCCACCTTTATCTGCGATCAGTTGTGCCAGCGGCAACATAGTCGTGCCGGCATCCAGATAAACATAACCGTTTTCCGGCAACAGCTTAACTGCGGCAGCGGCGATTAGCTCTTTAGCTTTTGCGTCTTCGGCGATCCGTTTATCAAGAGCAATAGGGCTAGCCACTTGCAGGTTTATTCTCCTGATTCCGCCATGAATACGTTCAGCCAGATTCGCATCGTGCAACTCCTGAAGACATTTCTGGATAGTGGATTTGCTTATACCCAGCTTTTTAGCAAGGTCCTTGCTCTTCCAGTAAGGCTGTAATTCAAGAAGGCCAACTATTTTTTCCAGCTTTTGATCATGAAAAGTCATATAACCAAATATAACTAAATATAACCAAATATCAACAAAAAACTTTGAAGGCTATCTGACAACCATGTCAATACAGTTGCGATGAATTTGACCAACTACGCCCGAGAGGACTCGAACCTCTGACCTTCGGTTTAGGAATACGGGGTTCCGGTCATAAGTGTTGTAATAGCAAAGAGTTAAAATGCGTTTTTGGGCCAAAAACAAGGTTCGCAAGTAGTTGACAAGTGGATAAATGAAAAACATATGATTTAAAAAGTGGTTTACGAGTGGCGATTGACACAAATTTTGACACAAATCCAAATCTCCTTTTCATATCTAACGCGATTTTTAGCCCAATACTAGTAGTCTGTCAAGATTGTTAATGTAAGTGAATGATATTTGCCGATACTTTCATAAGGACATAATATATCGGGCCTTATTAAGGAGAATCGGCTATGGAAAAATATGTTGTAGAGCTAACAAATGAAGAACGGAAAGAATTGAGCGAATTGGTATCGAAAGGAAAGGCAGCCGCTCGAAAAATTACACATGCCAGAGTTTTGCTTCAGGCGGATGAGTCCCAAAATGGTTCAGCCTGGACGGACAACCAGATTTCTGAGGCCTTTGGCATTCATACCAATACAATCCACGGTATTCGGCTCAGATTTGTCGAGCAGGGATTGCAGGCTGCTCTGGACCGCAAAAAACAAGAACGTCCTTCTCGCAAACGTATTGTTGATGGCGAGGTTGAAGCACATTTGATTGCCTTGCGTTGCTCAGAGCCTCCGGAAGGAAGAAATAAATGGAATTTACGGCTGCTGGCGGACAAATTAGTTGAACTGGAAATTGTGCCAGATATTTCACATGAAACGGTGCGGCAAGCATTAAAAAAAACGTGTTAAAACCGCATCTATATCAATGCTGGTGTATTCCTCCGGAAAAGAGTTGCGAATTCGTGGCAGCAATGGAGGATGTACTTGACGTGTACCTACGGCCTTATGACCCAAACCGACCGGTAGTGTGTATGGACGAGACAAGCAAACAACTTATAGCGGATATTCGTATTCCGATTGCTGCCAAACCTAGGCATCCACAACGATACGATGTGGAATATAAACGGTGCGGTGTAACCAATATTTTCATGTTCACTGAGCCTTTGGGCCAATGGCGACGAGTCAGTGTTACCAATTATCGCAAACGGCTGGATTGGGCTGAACAGATACGGATTCTTCTGGAAGAAGATTACCCTGATGCAGAAGTGATTGTGTTGGTTATGGATAATTTGAATACGCACAGTATTGGTTCTTTATACGAAGCTTTTGAGCCTACCAAAGCCAGAGAACTCGCCCGTCGTCTGGAGATTCTTTATACTCCGAAGCATGGCAGTTGGCTGAACATTGCAGAATCAGAATTGAGTGTGTTAAGCCGTCAATGTCTTAATCGGTGAATTGAAAGTTTTGAACTGTTGGAATCTGAATGTCGTAGTTGGAACGTGGAACGAAATGGCTTACAAAAGGGTGTTGATTGGCACTTTACCACAGCCGATGCCAGAATTAAACTGAAACGATTGTACCCATATGTTCAAACTTGACAGACTACTAAAGCATTTTAATATTTTCTGTTCGCATTTAGGCCGTCGTGAGGACAAGGCTGGCAAGGAAGAAAACGCAACTCTACTTATTGTAGGGTGAGTATTTCTGATGCCGACAGCCGAAGCCGCAACAGGCATAAAGCGAACACGAAAAATTAAATTGCTCTAAAATACATCCTACTGTCAATAAAAATTTTGTAACCGTTCACAGAAATAAAGGGTAATTTTTATCTGTCCAGTTGGCAAGCAAGGATTTATGGATAAACTCAAAAACATTTCGGTCTTGCTTTTTACATGTAGCGATTGTCATCCATATGCGTTTGCACCTGCGCATGCCGGCATTGCCGCGAGTGCCTTGCGTTATCCGGCGATCAATAAGATGAGCCATGCAGTACTGAACTGTAGCATTGCCGAGCCTGGCAAATTTGCGATAGGCTCCCCGGTAATCACAGCCGATGATTCCTTCATGCTCGTCACCGAGCATAGCAAACAAGACGTTGCTGCCTCGCGATTTATCTGTATATCCGCGCATAATTAACAGGACATACTTGTTAAATAAAAGGCTGGAGGTAGCCCGTAATTTGTTCCGGGCTGTGCCGCATTTTTCGAAAGACACGCGTTAACGTGGAGACAACTTCTTGCTCTGTGGCAAAGTAACGATTGTGTGTGCTCAAATCCGGGGAGTATTATACTGTGGTTAATTTTTTTCTTTTTCCAAATTGTAAATTACTTAGTTTTCTTCGTCTTTTGTTTTTATTTTTTGTTTGGTGTAATACCTTCTGTCGCGGTCGTTTCGGTTGGCTGATCGGCGATTGTCGTTGATTCTTTCTTTTAGGCTGTCCAGTTCCCTTGAAGTGTCTTTAGTTCGCTGGGAGCTGTTTCGGCCATCAGTTTGTAATTCGCCTGCTAAGCGGTCAAGTTTTTCGAGTATCCTGCTGATCTGCAGCATGTTTTTGTTGACGTTATCTTCAAGCTCTTTTAGCCTTGTCTGGATAGTTGCCTGAAATTCCAGGTCTACCAGTTCAGCCCGCGACTTTGCCTCTCTGACCCATACCTGCCGGTCGGCCTGGAGCCTTTGTATCTGTGTATCGATATCTTTGATCTTCTCGGAGTTTGGGTCGTAGATTTGCGTTAGTGAGAATTTGGCTTTTTCGTAGCTGCGTATCGCGTATATAAAATCATCAGGATCATCTACAAAGTCCCACGTCCTGCCGGCAAAATACTTGGCGAGTTCTGCAAAGTATTTATGTTCCGGCACCTTTTTTATACGAAGCGTCCTCGTATCGATCTCGCGCTTACTGTAAGTAGTCACGATCAGCCGAGAATTATCTAATTGCTCGATGGTGATCTTGTTCTTATCTTCGTTGACCACTTTGCCGAACATCAGCTGTCCATCCCTAAGGTAGAAATCCGCCATCTTTACCGAATTCATTCTTTGTCTCGGCGTCCTGATCGGATCAGCGGCTGGGGGTAGGGGTTGTTTTACAGTTTTGGATATGGCTACATCATTGCTATCGGCAGCTAACGCGGAAAAGCTTAGATAGCAGGCACAAACAATCGCCGCTAATAATAAAAGTACGAACTTGGCAAAGCTATTATTTTGCATTATTTTGCCTCCGACAAAATCTTCCGGCTCATCCGCATCCACAATGCGAATTATACCATATTTTTGCCGAAGTAGCGAGAAAACAACTTATAAAAAAGCTCAAACTGACCAATGGCCAGCTTGAGCATCGTTCGTAAAGCGTATTGTCTATTGCGTCGATCAAAGCTTAGTTCTAATTATTGAACTCTACAGCTACGCCGATATTCGCTTCCATAAGCAGGTCAGCACGTTCTACGCGGACAACCTTACCGCTCTTTACGCGCGCAAAACCGCCTTTTTGCTTAGCTAAAGCAGATGTTCTTGGAAAATTGATTTCGACAATATGGCCAGGCTGAACGGGGGTGGTTATCGGCACTGAAAGAAAAACGCCTGTCTTGCTGATATTCGAACTGCGACCATTGAAAAATCTGTTAACTTCCGGCAGCCATACACTGACAGGCCAGGAAAGAGTCGTCCTTGTGTCCGTTCGTTGCTCAGTTAACGTCTCCATATTATTATCTCCTTATAATAGTTTAAAGTTTCTCTAACTGATTATACTTATCGGCAATGTTAAACTAAATAAGTTAGTTAAAATAGGCAATTTGGCAGTTTTCTTAAAAAAATATTCAGGTTTGTCAATTTTGGCGAGAATCGGCTCTTTTATCGGGCTCAGGGGTTATTTTCTTAAAAAAAATGCTGGATTGAACAGCTATTTTGCCTGAAGAATCTTGTTGTTTTCGAATTTTTAGTGTAATCTCAAGGGGCTATGGAAACGAGAATTCTAAAAATAGATACCGAGAACATTGATCTGTCAAAGCTAAGCCAGGCCGCTGAGGCCATCGATAACGGTCGGCTGGTCGCGTTTCCAACCGAAACCGTCTATGGGATCGCCTGCAGAGTGAAAAATGATTCGCTGGATAAGCTCAATAACTTAAAGGAAAGGGTCCCGCATAAGCACTATACTCTGCATGTCAGCGGGAATATCGATATTGGTAAATATGTGCCGAAATTGACACTCAGGGCACAGAAACTGATCAAAAACGCCTGGCCGGGCCCGTTGACGATTGTTTTCGAACTATCAGAAGAGGATGTCGAAGTACAGCGAAGTATGTTTGAAAAAGAGGTTTTCGAGCAACTCTACAGAAATAACAGCATAGGTATCCGCTGCCCGGAAAACGCGGTAGCGGCAAAATTGCTCGAACTGACCCAGAATCCAGTCGTTGCGCCCTCTGCCAACACGGCTGGCAAAAAGCCAGCCGTCAATGCTCAGGAGGTACTTGGGTATTTTGCTGGACAAATCGAGCTTGTAATCGATGCGGGGCCATCCAAATACCGCCAAAACAGCACCGTTGTTAAGCTGGGTAAAGCCGGCATGAAAATATTAAGACCGGGTGCCGTTTCCTTTGACGATATCGAAGAAATGTCTACTATTGGCATTTTATTTGTCTGTACCGGCAATACCTGCCGAAGCCCGATGGCCGAAGCAATTTTTCATAAATATTTAGCTGAAAAATTAGGTTGCGCACTTGACGAGGTGGAGAAAAAAGGCTATAAAGTATTTTCTGCAGGGACTATGGGTTTATCAGGTTTGCCGGTAAGTCCGGAGTCGGTTGCAGCATGTGCCGGAAAGGGACTCGATATAGAGAGCCATAAAAGTACTGCACTGACAGAAGAACTTATTGGACAAATGGATATTATATATACTATGAGCAGGTCGCATCTTGAGGTGGTCAAAACTGTTTGTCCGGAAGCGGCGGATAAGTGTAGGTTGCTGGAAGAGAAGAGCGACATCGCTGACCCGATCGGCCAGTCGCAGGACAGGTATAACAGATGTGCTGACGTGATAGAAAAAGCAGTTGAAAGAAGAGTTAGTGAGTTATGGATATGAAAATTATAGTCGGAAGTGATCATCGAGGCTTTGAGATCAAGCAGCATGTCAAAGCTATCGTTACTCAGCTCGGGCATGAGTGCGTCGATGTCGGTACGCCCAATGACAATCCGGTCGATTATCCCGACACCGCATACCTCGCTGCCAAAGCTATCTCGAACAAAGAAGCTGACCTGGCGATCTTAGCTTGCGGCACCGGCATAGGAATGAGCATCACAGCTAACAAGATCAAAGGGGTAAGAGCCGCTCTCTGTCACGATGAGCTAAGTGCGCAGATCTCACGTCACCATAACGACGCTAATGTCCTTTGTATATCCGGCGATTTAATCGGCGAAGTACTGCTGAGAAAGATGGTCGAGGTCTGGCTCAGTACCGACTTCAGCGGCGGAAGACACGAACGACGCGTCAAAAAGATCAAAGCGATCGAAGATGGCAAAGACCCCAAAGACGTGAAAAACGAACAATAGTTTCATCGCTCGTAACTCGAAAATTAATAATAATATTTGAAGTTAATTATTATGTCCCACTTATCGGGTAAGCCCTTGATTTTCTTTAGCGTGACATTATCGCATTGCAGTTTGGCCCATCGAATCTGGATCGTTGAGAGAAATTTCGCAAAACCTGCTATGTCTACATTGTCGAGATTAACTGTAGCGCTTTTGGTTTTTTCTCCGCCGGTAGTCCTTGCGGGTTTTGAACTGATCGTGTAGTTGATATTGTACAAAGACGCTATTTTATAGACGGCGTTGGCGTAATCGAATTCGACGCCATTTTTTCCAGCCTGGCCCTGTTCGAGTCTGCCCGGGTCGAGCTTCAATATTTTAGTTATGTATTGCTGGCCCTGTTCGAGTAGCTCAACCTCATCTTTGTAAGTACTTTCAGTTTCCGGCAGGTACACCGCCCAAAGCATTAAAGGCCAAAGCCCTATCAACGCCGGAACAAGAATATAATAAAAAACCGGATTCCTATATATATCTTTCATTTAACTAAGCCTTTCTTTTACTCTTTTTTCGGCACGATCGAAATATTGAAATTGCCTCGTCCGCCCTTAGGGTCCGTCTTGCTCGAGTCGATCTCAAAGCCGCTCTTTTTGAGAGCATCGTAAAGTTTCAATGTGCTCTTCTGGCTGGAAGTGCTACCCTCGATCCGGATACTCTTGGCGGCAATGGAAATCCTGTTTATTTGCAGTTTTGTTTTTTTCGCCGACTTATTGAACGCATCCAGAACACCGGTCAGTTTCGACGATATCGATTGCTGGCCGGTAGCACTTATCAGCCCTTTCTTAACGCTTTCGATACGACGAGATTCACTGCCCAATCTTCTGGTCGCTTCCTTTAATTTGCCGGGCATCTTCCTGGCATTGAGTATAACCGCAAGGTAATCCTTTGCGAAAACTTTCCGAAGTTCTTTTCGAGGCTTATTCTTCTGGTTAAGCTGTACCTGTAAAAACAATCCGAGAGCGATAAAAAGAATCGTGGCTGAAACGCCGGCGTATTTGAGCGTCTTTTCCACACGCTGTTTTTTGCCCTGATAAGGCATAAAGTCGCTGCGGAAATTGACCGTTTTGTCCGCCTGTGAATTTGCCAGCCCCGCCCCGTAAGCGATCGCAAAATCCACCGAGTTAGCACATTCACTCAAATCCTGCTCATCGACCTCGGCCATACCTGCCAAATCGACTCGTCTGCTCTCGATGCCCAGACTCTGGCCTATCGCAGCACAATCGACCGAATCGGCGGAATCGAATATCTCAAGACGATTTACGTTTTCAACACCCGGCAAGGCCATCGTCAATGGCAATTCTCTGCCCAGCAGTGCTGTCCTGTCCTGCCTGGCAGATACAAGAAATGTCCGCATTGACTTGGCTTTTTGAGCACTGTCCGCAGCGATAAAATAGCCGTTACTTTCACTCATAAATGCGAACAGGCTCGTTTCACCTTCAGCCTGCTTTGTATTTTGTTCGACGAATCTGGCAAGAGAAGTTACATCGGGCTCAGCAGTCACAGGGTCGATGCCATTAGCCTGGAGAGCATGGAGTATCTCGCGGAGTAATGTTTTTTCCGCGGTAAAAACGCCTAACTCCGAACCGTCATCATCGCTGGACGTTACTTGAAATGCGATAGCAACATTACTCACATCGGCAGCAAGCACCTCTTCGGTATCGAACCTCACCGTTGACGCGATTTGTTTGACATCGCCGAACGCACTGTGAACGCTGTGCTGCATAAACATCGCGCAATCCAAAGCTATCGCGACTTCGCAATCCTTGTATGACGGAATTTTTTCCTCGCATTTGCCGACGATCATTTCTACCAGTGACGCAGCTTGCGTTTTGGACTCTGTCTGCGCCTGATCTTCGAGACAAACACTAAAACAGCCCTTAATTTTCTTACCTCCCGCGCTATGCGAATCAAGAAGTACCACTGTCGCGGCATTTTTGCGTATGTATATGCCAAGGTAATCACGCTTTTTTACATTGTATAAGCTCTTGTTCATAATTATAATTTCTCAGTGTTAAAATTTTTCAGCCTGAAATTACAGCTATTCGCCTTATCCTTTGACCGGCTTTTTTCGTCTTATCTAAAGTTACCGCTATGACCGCAGAGGCCTTAGCAGTTCCGCTTACAGCTGTCACTTTAATCGTAAAGAAACTGCTCCGGGTCGTAATGAATCTTTCACACTTACGGATCGAATCCGAATATCTTAACAGTTCACTCTGCAGTTCGTCCACATCTTTAAAAGGTTTTATTCGCCTTTGCTGTATGATCTGATCAGCGATCTCTTTATAATCTCCGCCGAAATTAAATACAGCTTCGAGCACCTGTCGCGGAGCAGTGTTTACATTGACCTTGGCAGAACCCCACATCGCTATATATTTTAATGCCGATTCTTTGCGTCTGTCACTGAGAACCGTGGGCTCGGCGAGACTGTGACGGTCGATCATCGAACTGTGCAAAAGCTTGGAAAAATCTTCGCTCTGCCTGGCGATTTGTTCCGCAACCGATATTACAACTATACTTTTTTTTGCCGCTGGTGCCTTTCGTTTCCTCCTCCTTCTCCTGTTCGCAGAACGTGAATCTGTTCGTTCGACCTTTTTCTTTTTGGGCTTGAATTCAACCTCAAAGGGCTTGATCTCTCCTATCTCAGCGAGCTGTTCTTTCAGCAGATCGACCTGGTAGTCGTTAACATCCATCCACTCACAAAATGTCTCGAAGCCTGCCTCTATTTCACGTGCTATCTCCGGGTCGTCCATCATCATCCAGCAGATCGGGTATTTGGCGTTCTCGTCTTCGATCTCGATCCTCACCCTGGCGGTACCTATCTCGAATTCCACAGGCTCAATTACCAAAGGCCACCGGCTGCCATAAGGCCCGCGAATCTTAACGCCGCTACTGTCACGGTCACGGAATTTATCTATCCCCAGATTTCTCGTCCAAAGGCTATTCGAATCATTTGAATCTTCGTACTCGTCATATTCATCGTAGTAATCGTCGTCATAAAGATCATCATCGTAAAGATCATTGTCATCGTAGATGTCTTTTTTGCCTCTACGCTTTTTAGTACCTCTGTATTTTTTGTCCGGCTCATTTACGTCGATCTCATTGGCATCGAACCACTGCAGTAGAAATTCTTCATATTCTTCTTCGCTGAGCCAGAACACATCCGAAAAGTCCGGCTCGTTCGGGCGGTCGAGAAGTATCGCGTTCACATCCTCGATCGTCGCGAACGCGTATTTCAACGCTGAATCGCAACCGTAACGCGCCAACTGATAATTTATGATGTACTGACGCCGGTGACGTTCACTGGAAACGTTAGTGCTTATAGTGTAACCGAGTATCGATAACACTATCAGCAGCACCAGCGTCACCAAAAGCACCACACCGCTGCACCTGTGATTACTACTCTTTTGTAGGATCAATCGTTTCATTAACATCTTTTCCCATCTCGTCCTTTTCAGAACCCGAACCTTCACCTTCTTCTGCCGATTCGGAACTCTCGGAGCCTATATCGTTTCCGTCCTCAACTTCACCTTCATACTCGTCATCGTACTCTCGCTTGACGACCATAAAGTTGACTTTCCTGGTCCTGTCGACAGCGATAGCGCGGGTAAATTTGTCCTGCTCATCCACGTCTAAACCGCCTGTAAGCTTTTCAAAAGGTTCGCCGAAAGAAAGCGTTATCCACACGCCGGCCGGCAGCTTGGTTTCGATCCAGCTATCCTGAAAACTTTCACCCTGCGGAACCTGTATTTTAAAAAAAGTCACACCCTCGCAAATCGGTACGAACAACTCTCGCTCCCAGCCCTCTTTGTCCTGGTCAAGAAGTTTATCTTCAAGAACGAGCCCAGAGTGACTGCGGTAAAGAACAAGCCCGTTAACGTCACTGTCGTAATCATAGCTGCTCTGCCAGATGATCTCTTCGAGTACCTGTGCCTTATCGTCACTGTCATATATCTTCTTTTCGATCTTCAGCATCGCAGCCGGATAACCTTCGATCGTCTTATTGGCTATCGTTATCTTTACGTCATCATCAGCGGCAATTACAGAGTCGAGGTCTTCGGCTATACGCTGGAGCACCTCACGGGGCAAACGGTTATCGTTAAGCTGTCGCCTCACCGCCGCCGCCGAACTCTCCACCCTGCTCCAAACACCCAAAACCGCCACCAGAACAAGCGAACCGATAGTTATCGCCGCAAGCAGCTCTGCCAGCGAAAAGCCTTTCAAACGCCCATGTATTTTAAAGTTATCTCTCATATCAATGACAGCTGTTCCACGCATTTATCATATCACCGAAAGACATTGCCATAAGTTCCGCTGCGGTATAACCACAATACAACTGTTCTGTTGGGTCTGTTTCAGTATCTGTTTCAGTATCTATTTCAGGGTCTACTTCAGGGTCTATTGTGGGATCTATTTCTGGGCCTGGAGCGGAAGTTTTCGGCGCCGCAGCACCAGTGAAAGCTGCGTAACGTTTTTTCACCTCCAGTTCAGCTTCAAGCGGCGGATTACCGTCAAAGTCTTTGTACAGGTCCAGATATTCCTTAATAAAATCACCCTCATCGGTCACAGGCATACCGTTATCTACCCATTCTTCGATCACTTCCTCATCCACGCCTGTATACTCGGCAGCTTCTTCAATTGTTTCCACTAATTGATCTGCCATTTTCAGCCTGTCTTTTTCTTTTTGCTTTTCTTTCATCAGTTCCAGCAATTGCTGTTTAGTCAGGCCGGTCAACCAGCTTGTCAACTCTATCCTCTGTAACTCACCCGCCATATCCTCGTATTCAGCTGAGCAGACTCCCTGCACCCACAATCGGTTGGTCAAAGGCTCATAAAACGTTTCAACTTTTGTTTCCCATTGGATATCCGGATACTTTTCGCTGTAGCCGAACTCGGTCATTTCTTCGACCTTAACCGAAGCAAGAAGAAGCTCCATTTTATCTCTTGCTATCTCGAATGCCCGCGTACGGATTACCGATTCAGCGGCTGAGTCCATACTCCTTTCCAGAACGACGAGCACACTCGAACAGATAAGCCCTAATATCGCCAAAGCTGTCACTACCTCTATCAGGCTAAAGCCCCTGGAGGCTCGCTGATAAGCGAATCTTTTACTGCTGGTTTTCTTTTTAGAACCAAACTTCATCTTTACGTTTCGGCCACATCATCTCGATATCGCCTTGCTCCAAAGTTACTACATTGTCCATTCGATTAATAATTATCGTATAAGGCCTATCGTCCTCATCGAGCAGCACGATCCTGCCGCCATTTTGCCAACCTGCCCTGCTGACCCTGAATATCGCCACAAGGTGCTCTTCGTCGGTTTCGATCATATCGTCAAACAAAACATAATCCACAAAACAGTTACTTCCAAACGTCCCTTCAGCGATTATGTCTTCTTCGAAAACTTCAGTAAAATCCAGCGAAGTAAACTCACGAAGCATGTAGTTCTGCTCAGCAAGGTCTATAATAACTTCGTATCTTCTATCGCTCTGGCTCGCGGCATTGACCGCCATCTGCAAAGTCAGAACAAAATCCTGCACCTGTGATTTAAATTTACCCCTGGTCAAGAGCCCAAAAAGATTCATCTGAGCCATCGCAACAAAAAGCGAAAGCAGAACCGTCGCAATCACCAACTCGGTTAACGTAAATCCAGAACGATTTCGAGATACGAGATACGAGATACGAGATACGCCATTAGCGTGCGTCTGTGCTGAACAAGTCCGTGTCATAATCTTCACCGCCCTCTTCTTTGTCAGCGCCGTAACTTTTGATCACAAACGCTCCACCGCTCTCAGGATACATCTCATAAATAAATTCCTCGCCCCAGCCGTCTGCAGGTAGTTCGGTAGTATCCAGATACCCGTCAGACTGCCAGTAGTCGACGTCGCCTGGCTCGACGATCAACTCTTCAAGACCGTCTTCCTCGGTAGGATAGCGCCCCGTATCCATCCTGAACTGCTTTACCGCGTAGTGCAGTGTCTTGAGGTTAGCTTTGGTCGTGGTAACACGAGCCCTATCGGTTTGCCCCATAAAATTACGAACCACTACCGTCGCCAGCAGCCCTAAAATTATAAGTACCGCCATCAATTCAACCATCGTAAAACCTGCTCTGACTTTTCTATCTTCTCTTTTCATGCTCATAATGCTCCTAAAAGTTTCCTGAAGAAATTCGCAATATCGGCAGGATCGTCGCATAAGCGATCGTCCCTATTATAGCCGCCATAGCTATTATTATAATAGGCTCGAACGCTGCGCTCAATCTTTCTATCACTACGTCTGTATTTTTTTCAAGTTCTTCGCTGATATTTTTCAGCATGGTTTCGAGTTCGCCGCTCTTTTCGCCGACCGCCACCATGTGCGCTATCACAGGGTCGATAACACCGCTATCCCGTAAAGGAGTAGCGATATCGGCACCTGCGAGTATCCGCTCACGCGACTGCCCGATCGCCTGCTTCATTATCGTATTTCCCGTCACCTCGCTGACTACCCGCAAAGCTTCTGCCATTGCCAGGCCAGAACCCAGAAGCGTCGAAAGCGTCGAAGCGAACCGCGAAACAACCCTCTGTTTCACCAAAGGCCCGAATAACGGCATCGACAGCATACATTTATCACGCAAATACGCGCCGCGAGGCGTACTCAAAAATCGCCTGACCGACCAGACAACAAGCACCAGCACACCAATAACAATAAGCAGCCGCCAACTGGTCATCATATAACTAAAATTCATTAACTGACGCGTGATCCAGGGTAGCTCCTGGCCGGCACGCTCGATCTGCTCGGCGATCTTCGGGATAACCAGGGTCGTCAGGATCATAACCGCTGCCATACAAAACACAAGCAAAACGATAGGATAAACCATCGCGGTTATTATCTTCGACTCGACTCGCTGCCTTTTTTCCATAAAGCCGCCTATCGCTGTGAAGCTGCCACCCAAAGAACCTGTCACTTCTCCGACACGGATCATGCTCACATAAATAACATCAAAGTAATCGCTGTAATCTTTCAAGGCATCGGTAAATGATTCGCCGGTAACTACACGGTCACGAATATCGGTGACCGCGTTTTTAAAACGAATATCGGTCGACTGAAGCGTAAGAACCGAAAGGGCCTCGGTCAGCTTTATCCCGGAATTGAGCATCGTCGCCATCTGCTTGGTAAAATCGATCAATTGGGTCTTACCGCCTTTGCCGAGAAAACTCAGCAGCTCGCGTTTACCCTTCTCAGCCGAAGTATCCTCGGTGATCGTGGTAGGATGAACACCGCGAATACGAAGCTGTTTACGCGCAGCATAAGGGCTTTCGGCGGTAATGGCCCCCTTGGCCTTCTTACCACCAGTAGCGATCGCAATATAATTATATCGAGGCATTTTTTAATTTACTATTTACTATTTACAATTTACTATTTTTCCTTGCTGTCTTGCGAGATGATACAAAAATCGCCGTCAACTCTTTACCTTCTTCGAGTAGTGGTTTAACCTTTTCTGGCTTCATTAACTGTTCATCGATAATAAATTGCATCCAAAAACACGATTCATCAACTTCTTCTATAACTATCGCCAACTTCGCGACAAAACTGGCCTTAGACTGAGAAATACATGCCGCCCTGTAATTTGCAGCCACAGATGTTGAGCAACGAATCAATTGGCATTTTATGTGTTTGCTTAAATAATCGCCATCCATCGCTAAACTGAGCTTAACACAGCGATGAGCAAATTGCTTCGTTCTTTCCTTGAGTTCGTTTTTATTCATTTCAAATAGTAAATTGTAAATAGAAAATAGTAAATTTCAACCTTACATCGTATCAGCCTGGGTCACTCGCAACACCTCGGCTATTGTCGTAACGCCCGCTAAGACTTTCCTGGCACCATCCATACGAAGCGTCTGCAACCCCGACTCAAGCGCAAGTTTCTTAATAGCGCCGGCACTTTCTCTTTTGTATATCATCTCCTGTATCGACCCGTCGATCATCATCAATTCGTAGACCCCGGTTCGGCCGCGGTAGCCCGTCTGAAAACATCTGTCACAGCCGGTACCGACATAAAACTTTTGCTCAACATTATCCAAACTGCCAAGGCCAAGCTCACGCAGTTCATGCTCGCTCGGCTCATATTCAGCTTTGCACTCCGAACAAACCCTGCGCACAAGACGCTGAGCCATCACCGCGATCACCGAAGAACTCGCAAGGTAAGGCTCAACTCCCAGATCCAACAGCCTGCTTATAGCGCCAGCAGAATCGTTCGTGTGCAGTGTACTGAAAACAAGGTGGCCTGTCAGAGACGACTGTATCGCCATACGAGCAGTCTCAATATCGCGAACCTCACCGACCATTATCACATCAGGGTCCTGACGAAGAACATGACGCAGGCTCGTCGCGAACGTCATTCCCTTTTTGCTGGCGACCTGCATCTGACTTATCCCTTCGAGCTGATACTCGATCGGGTCCTCGATCGTTATGATATTCTTTTCCGCTGAATTGATCCTGTTAAGGCAGGCGTAAAGCGTCGTACTCTTACCGCTTCCCGTAGGCCCGGTTACAAAAACAATGCCGTGCGTACGAGTCAGAAGTGAATCGAACCGCTTGAGATCGTCTTCCCACAAGCCAAGCTCGTTAAGCCCGAACAAACCACTGCTCTTATCGAGCAATCGAAGAACGCTGCGCTCGCCGTAACTGGTCGGCACCGTACTGACACGAAGATCCACCTCACGCTGACCAAGCCGAACGCTGCACCTGCCGTCCTGAGGCATACGACGCTCAGCAATATCCATACCCGCCATAACCTTGATCCTCGAAATGATCAAAGGCAGAACGTTTTTATTTAAACTCAAAGTGTCATACAAAATACCATCGATGCGGTAACGAACCTGTATCCTGGCCTCATAGGGATGAATGTGAATATCACTTGCACGTAACTGAAGGGCGCGAAAAAGAACATCGTTCACAAGTCGAATAACTGGCGGACGATTAACAACATCCAGCAGATCGTTCGAGCCGGCCATTTCGTCGGCAAGCTCATCGAGATTCTGCGAATCAAGCTCTTCGGCTACCTCTTCGATAACCGTCGAACGCTGCTCATAAGCGACATCTATCGCAGCTGTGATCACCGCACGAGTGGCTATCCCGGACTTTACTGGCTCACCGGTCATCTTGGAAACATTATCAAGGGCATTGGTATCTAAGGGCCTCGACAAAACCACCGTCAACTCATCATCATCTTCAGCTTTCAAGCCGATCAGATAATGATGCTGAGCGTAAGTAGCAGGTATCGCCTCTATAAATTCACCTGGAACCTGCTTGACCGCTATCTCAGCAAAAAACTCCTGACCAAGAGCCTCAGCAAACAGCTTGAGTACTGCCTCTTCGGTAAAATAAGGACACCGAAGCAAAACTTCATCCAGACGCCCACCATTCTGGCCGCTGGCAAGAAATTCCGACAACTTCTCAGCATCAACCAACCCGGTCCGCTTAGCAGTCTGTACCAATAATTCTTTCATTTTTTCCGTCATTCCGAACGTTTTTTTGTCATTCCAAGCGTTTTTTTGTCATTCCGAGCGAAGTCGAGGAATCTATTTAAAAAGCCCCGCGAAGCGACTCCGCAATTTTACATTTTTATTTTTAAACTTTAATTTTTTTAAAAAACAAACCCCACCCCCGACCTATCGGGGCTGGGGCGGATCATTCACTAAAACATTATAACAAAACTCAAAACCAAAAACTAAAAACTAACATCAGTCACCTGTAAGAACCTTAACAGGATCAATAGGCTTAGGTTCTATACCAGGCCAGTCATGCTTCTTCTGAAATT
This sequence comes from Planctomycetota bacterium, assembly GCA_042569785.1. Lineage (GTDB taxonomy): Bacteria > Planctomycetota > Phycisphaerae > Sedimentisphaerales > Anaerobacaceae > JBHPGW01. The sequence continues at coordinate 26,974 of JBHPGW010000015.1, forward strand.
TGTCTTCAAGTTCCTCAAATTGTGCACGCTTTTTTCTTGAGACCCGCACAATATCGGTATCTTCGTCAACAAGCTGTGTTGGCCTGAGTATATGCGCCTTGACGAAAATATAAAGCCTGCTTTGCCTGTCAACGTTATCTATACTATTGAACAATCCGCCTATCAAAGGCAGGTCGCCGAGCAGAGGAATTTTACTCCCTGCCTTTTGCTGATTCAATGTCTCGATCCCACCGAGAATAACCGTATAGCCATCAGGAACAGTTACCATCGAGTCTATCGTATTGGACCTTTCATTAGCGGGTTTTTGAACCGTTAAGTCCTCATTTACCGTTACATTTGTTGGCTCACCGTCAAAATCATCTCTTTTCAGTGATATTTCCAGACGAAGCTGGTTGCCTCTGCTTATATGCGGCGTTATCGTCAGGTCTATACCAGTTTCGTAGGGAGTAAATTTAACGTCGGTCGCAGTAGTAGGTGCCGTTGTCGTAGATGTGGTTGTAACATCTGTTTCAGTAATATATATTGTTTTGTTCTGGGTAATTTTTCCTTCCTGGTTATCATTGACCAACAACTGCGGACTGGATAATACTCGTCCCCAATTCCTCGTCTTGACTGCCGTCAACAATGCCTGAATATGTTCATCATTGTAAAAGAAATTACCCGAACCGCTGTTTGACCTCGCCTCCCAGAATCTCCCTACAAAAGGCTCTATTACCGGTGCCGTACTTGTGCCTGTGTTTTCACCCGCAACCAACCCCAGAACCCCTGCGGCACCGCCGGCTATTCCGCTGGCGTCATTGATCGTCGGATACTTACTCAGCAGATCAAGGTTAAACTGAAAATCATCATCCTTGGTTATCGCAACCAGTGTCACATCCAGCAACACCTGCGGGCGATACTCATCGAGCTGTTTGATGATCGAAGCTATCCATTGATGATTATTCTTGCTGGCATAAACTATCAGCGAATAAGTAGCCGCGTCGGCTAAGATCGTGATGTCCTCTTCGATCTTACTGGTTATCGTTGTTTTAGGCGTCTTGGAATCCTTGCCGCCTTTTTCTTCGATGGTTTCAGCGATCAACTGGTTCAATACACTTGCAAGCTCTTCCGGGTCCTGGTTCTCCAGCGGGTACACCTTATAATTTATCGCCGCCTCTTCAGGTTCGGTATCGACATAGCCTATGATCGTCGCTATCCGCGTGTGCTGCTCAGCGGTAGCATTCACCAAAAGCGAATTCGTCGCTTCGATTATCACTACCTGAGGCTCCTCTGCCAAAGGCTCCTTTGTCAGGTCACTCGATGTCGACGCCGATGTCCTGGACTGGCCCTCTTGATTTCTTCTGCTTGTGTCACGACGGCTCGATCTTCTTCTGCTCGTAGTCCTGGACTTTGGAATATTACTGATAATACCAAGGCTCTGCAGCTTATCAGCTACATCTTCAGCGCCGGCATACTGGATCTCATACAAACGCAGCTTACGCAAGTCCTGCTGCTCAACATCCAGGCTGTCAATAAGTTTATCAATAATCGCCAACTCTTCTGCCGGCCCTATCATCAAAACACGATTTGTTCTCTCGTCGGCATCCAGATACACACCTGCTTCCGGAGCTGTGCCGATCACTCCGGCTGCTGCCGGTTTTCTCTTCGCTGCGGCCTGCCGCTTCTTGAACGCCGCTGTCGATTCACCCTTTTTGCGTTTAAGGGGTGCTGCCGTCCTCTTGGAAGAAGCTGATACCGTAACAGAAATCGTACCCAACTGCTCGGCTAACGTCTTGACCTTATCCGCCAAAGTCACCGCCATCGTATATTTCAACTGCCTCGACCTGAAATCTTTAGGCTTACCAGGCTTATCGATCAAACGAAGCAGCTCTTCTATACGCGTCATACGATACGCGAATCCCGTAACTATCAACGTCCCCGTCTCAGCTACCTCTGTGATCTGGGACCCCAGACTCATCTGCCCAAGAAGATTACTCGCCGTCCCCGTGCTTATATGTTCCAACTTAAACGTGCGCGTTACCATCACATCACCGTAACGAACTTCGCCTTTCATAGTATCGAGCAAAGTAGGATCGACCTCTAACGCTTTAGCCTGAGGAACTACCATCACAAAATTACCCTTGCGAGCCATAACAAAACCCGTAAACTTCATCGCCGATTCCAGCAGCGGATAAAGCTCTTTAACCTTGATAGGCCCCTGGATCTTGAGCGAAATCTCTTTACCCTTGAGGTCATCCATATTGTAGATCATATCCAACTCAAGATGCTTACCGACAAGATCGAGCAATTCTATCAATGGAAGCTTCTCCGGCAAGTCCAGGTCAAGCTCCAGATCGGCTGCTTCAACCTGTTCGGGAGTATAAGAGCGAATCTTACGACCGATCTCGTCAGCTAAGGCAGGAGCTTTCTTCTCTACCTTTTCAGCAACAACCGCGTCAGCCTCTTTTTCCACAGCTTCGATAGCCGCCTCGACTTCTTCAGCAACTACAGGCTCAACCACAACTTCGAGTTCAAGTTCGGCCAACTGTTCCTCTTCACTTTTGGCAAGTGTTTCAAGAAGCTTATCGAACAACTCCTCTGTTTGACCATTCTCGACTTCAACCTCAGCTTCTGCTTCAACTTCTGCTTCAACTTCTGCTTCAACTTCTGCCGGCTCTTCCGGCTCATTGGGCTCAACTGCCACATCAACCACTTTAGCCTCGAAAGGCTCAGCGTCAGTTTTTACAAAATCATCAATAACCGCGATGATCTTATCGAACACACCCAAAGGCGCAACCGATACAACCACATCGTCATAAACATCTATGATAGCCTTAGCTTTATCCGCCCCATTTGGCGCCGATTTAAAAGTCCCGATAGATATATCGCCAATCTTTTCAGCGATATCATCGTTAGAGGGCAGAGACTGCGCAACCGCCGCCGAGGCTATCGTTTTAATTTCATATACCGTGTTGGAATCTACAAGTTCAAGCACTGCCGCCGCACGGGTTCGCTCGTCACGTTCGCCGGTGATCAAAAGCATTTTCGATTCGCCAAGCTGCGATACCGTCGAGACGTCTATGTCAGCCAAATACATCTTTCCTGCCTGAGCCGATATGTGCCGTAAATTGCGAATAATGTAACGAGACTGCTTTTGTGAATCCTTTTTTTCAGCTCCGAAAGCTGTAAAGCAAAAAACCACCACCACAAAGCCGATCATCAGCACAAACAACTTGCGCCACGCACTCTCACCACCACCGCAATTGATATGCTCTGTTGTTTCTTTCACCTCTTTAGCGGGCATAACATACTTCCTTTAATACAGTTAGGAGCAGCGAAAACCATCGCGTTCCCAACTTGAATATTGAACTAACTGCTTTTAAAAAAAGCCCTTATGTAACTGAATCTGTCCTAAACTTCGACCAAATCACAGGGCCTCTATACTTATCTGACAGATAATTTGACCAAAAGTTCCGCTTTCGCAGCTAAGATTTCGATAAAAACCCCAAAAACAACCAAAAACCCCACATCCAACCCCCCAAATTCAACCGATATACCCCCCGATACAGCTAACTAGTCCCGATAATATTTAGCAATTTCAGCAAACCACAAAGCAATAAGAGCACAAGTGCATAAGGCACAAAGGCACAAAGAAAACAAAGCCCAGAGCGCAAGCGACGGGATAAATACCACTGCATAAGTAACAAACAAACTTTGAACCACAGATTTACGCAGATAACACAGATTTTCGCGGATTTTTTAAAGAATCAAGTTGATCCTGTTATCCTGTCTAAAAAGAACTTGTCAAAGCGTAGTTTTTTACGAAGTCGGGTCAATAGTCAATAGAAAATAGAAAATTAAAGGCCGACATCTGGCCTCCGGTGTGAAAATATCTTCCGGTTGGATTGGTCGTATCATCTTTGTGTTTGAGCCTGATAATGAAATTAGAATCGAACGGGTCTATTAAAGTTTTGTTGCCTCGCCAGAATGCTTTCGGTGGCAATAGCTGCTAATCAGCGACCTCTGCTTTCGCCACGGCTGTTACCTGTTACCAGAACTGCCTCGATTCCCTCCGCCGCCAAAGCCGCCTCGTCTTCCGCCTCTACCACCACGATCGGTCTTAGGCTTTGCCTCGTTGACATTCAAAGCACGTCCATTGATCTCTTTACCGTTCATTTCTTCGATAGCCTTCTCTGCTTCATCTTTAGAGGGCATTTCGATAAAGCCAAACCCTTTTGATTTGCCGCTGAACTTATCCATTATCAAGCGGATCTCTGTAATTTCGCCGAATTGTTTAAAAGCCTCTCTTAAGTCCTCTTCGCTGACATCAAATAACAAATTACCTACATAAATGTTCATTATGTTTACTCCTTCTCTCTTAAGAAAATCCTTGCCGGAACTGCCGGCTGTCAATATTTACCTTGCGATGTCACATTATCCATTCTGCTCGAAAGAAGCAAGGGAAAAATATAAAAGACGCAAATTAAGTTGCCGTTATATTAATAATGAAATTCGAGGGTTACTTTAATTTCCAGGTTATTTCTGTCAATCACTTTTGTTTAAAGTTTTACAGATTTACACGGATTTTAAAACAATAGTAAATAGGCAATAGAAAATAGTAAATTAAAAGCGGTGTAAAAATATCTTCCGGTTGGTTTGGTTGTGGCAGCTTTGGCTTTGAGCCATAAATTAGTTCCCCGAAAATTATATCTTCATAGTTTCTGTCTGTTCTTCAATCCACCTCATTGCTGTCTTTTCATCCTGCTCTATCGCTATCTCTACTGCTCGTTTCGCACATTCCAGCAGATGCTTCGATTCCTTACGCAAAGCAAAAGATTCGGTTATCTTCTCTTGGATTTGGGCTTGGACTTTTTCTCTGAATAGTGGAATTGGCAAATTCAAAATGTCATCATCGATAATAACAGGATAAGAAGTTCCTGTATTTGGCTTTAATGACCATGCAAGAAGTGGCTTTGAATGCAGGAATACAAACAAGGTTTCTTTATTTATACGGCCTTTCTCGTGCAATACAGTAAAGGCTCCACTGCCAACATAGCCGTCCTTGTCAATGATAGTAATTGCTCCCCTGTAAGTTCTAACCTTTGAAATTACAACATCATTCTTTTTTAGAACCCTTTTTGCATTTGCAGGCAGCTCAATCCCTAATACTTCATTAGCCTCTACTTCGCCAGACGAGACATTTATGCTTCCAATTTCAACATATTGATAGTTTTTTTTGTCATCCGGCTTGAATGTGCTTTTATTCTGCTTGAATTCGTCTTTGATTAGAGAGTAGCCGGCGGCATAAGATTTTATGGCATTTTCTATTTTCTCATATTTCGGCTGGAAGTATTCGGCGTCAATGCGTTCGGCCTGTTCGGCGTCACTGTAGTTCTTGACAAAGCTCAAGGCATGTTCAGGCTGCCAGTTGGTTAAGCCGAGTTCGGAAAGGAGGATGGTTTGTGATTGGTTGTATAATTCTTCACTCGCTTTCTTACTCAAATAACTTTCTTTGACAACCGCTTCAATATATCTTTGAGTACTTTCACTAGGATTACATACTTTCAATTTTTCTAAAATAGTTAAATTTACATGCCCTTGGAGTCCCCCACTAGCAAATCGCAAAAGTTGATTTGTGCCATATTTACAATTTAAAAATGTTATCAAGTAGTAAGGGTTAACTTGTTCCTTCAATGGTTTTATAATTATTATATCTGCCGAATTTATTTCTTCATCTTCTAAATATATGCTCGCTGTTCCGAACGAACCACTTCTCGCAATTAGAATGTCACCTTTCCTTACCTTTGATTTTTTCAAATAATCATGGAACTTTGCATTGATAAAGATTTTACTCGATTCATCAAGGAAGAATTCTTTTACATTCTGCGTCTGCAAAAGCCATACCCCATTGATTGCGTATTCATTAACCATTGAACCAACATGGCCTACGTCGATTTTCGATGTGATGGCATCCAATAATCTATATCCAATTTTGTTAATGGCCGCATCTGAATCTAAATACACAGGAAGATAAAACTCTGCATCAATGCGACCCCCAAATACAGATTGCTGTATTTCTTTTATGTTTACAATCGAATATTGCACTGTTTTATACCCTTTTCATTACTTCTAGCATGATAAGATAAAGCTGTTTAATTACACGCTTGTTTGCCTCATCTGGTTTCAGATCCCCGTGGAACAAGACACATCTTATTTGATAAAGGATTTCTATGAACCCACTAAACACCATGGATTCGTCATTAATAATAAATATGTCTTCCGCTAATTCTATTTTATTTTCTTCTTCTGTTTCGGTCTTCTCTAACAGATTAATATATCGTGCCTTAGTAACCCGTATATAAGAAAAAGAAATGAACTTTCTCATGTCTTTATTATAGTGTATTTTTGCATCTTCCAATGCCCTATGCAATTCGGCTAAATTTCCCCGAAAAGCTTTTGCTCTGTCGTCATCATCGAAAAGTAAAGCGAAATATTCTTCAAATATTTCATGCCCTCCTTGTTTGAAAAGTTCTAATCTTTTCCTGTCGGTGTCTTCAGTATATCGATCACGCATCCATGCATCTAACGACAACCACAAGGGCATAAAGAGGGACATATAATCAATTTCAGCCCTTTCCTTCCAAAGAGTTACGATATTTTTTTCTGAATCAGGCATCCTTACCCCTTCCGCCAGAAGGAGAGCTTTTCTTTTTTGGCAAACTCGATAAAAGCCTCGGCGATACCATCCGGCAGTTCACCGCCGTGATTGTGCAGGTCATGGTCAACGATTATATGGCCGTTTTTATCGAGCTTGTTTTGGCCGTTACCATTTTTGACAAAAATATAATCGCCGGAGTTGTCCTTACCGCCTTTTTCGGAGACGGCAAAAAAGATGGAGTAATCTTCTTTTTTCGGGCAAAGCTTGTCATCCCATTTCTGCACGAATAAGACGCTGGTCTTGGTGCCGGTATGGGGTTTAAAGGTGTTCTGATGCAGACCGACCACCGCAAGTATTCGGGCCTTTTCGGCAACAAATTTCCGGATATGTTTATCGGTGGTGTTATTGAACCGTCCCTGTGGTAGAACGATTGCCATTCTGCCGCCGGATTTGAGAAAGTCCAGATTGCGCTCGATAAAAAGGATGTCCCGTCCGACATTGGATTGGGCTTTATTATTTGCCTTAAAGCCGAGTTCGTATTGATGGATAATGCGTGATTCCTTGATATCCCCGGCAAATGGTGGATTGGCCATCAGCAGGTCAAACTTAAACTTCTTTTTATCACCCTTTGTTTCAGCAAGTTTTTCCAGCCTTTCATAACCATCTCCGTAGGTTTTTAGCCATTTGCGGTCTTTTTCCTTATCGCTCCATCGCTCATAGTCCAGCGTATTAAGATGCAATACATTGGTTTCGCCGTCTCCTGCGATAAGGTTAAGAGTACGAGCAACCCGCACGGATTTTTCATCGAAGTCAATGCCGAAGATTTTCAGTACATCATCTTTTTCCTCATCGGATATCTCGGCACTGCTGAAAAGATGGCCGGTGATCTTGAAGATAGTATGGACGGGAAAACCGCAGCTTCCTGCGGCGGTATCGATCATATACTCGCCCTTTTTCGGATTGAGCATCCGTACGCACATATCGATAACATAGCGAGGGGTGAAATACTGGCCTTTTTCGCCTTTGGCGCTTTTATTGACGAGATATTCAAAGGCTTCATCTATTACCATCAAGTTGGAATTGAACAGTTTGATATCTTGAAGACTGGAAACACAAATCGATAAATGGCTGGCCGTCAGGTTGAAGACCTCGCCTTCGGCAAATACGCCCGGCCATTGTTTTTTGGCCTGATCGAAAAGTGACTGGATTTTTTCGTAAAGCTCTGTGTCGGTCTGGCCGGTGTTGCGAAACTCCATCACCCTGAACCTTTTATCGCCCAGTTTTTGCAGGGCCGTTTTGACTTTTTCAAAATCGCCTTTTTGCTCATCGTCCAGTTTATCATCAAGAAAATCATCTATCCGCTGTTTGTCCCGTCGGCTCTGTAACTCGTCATAGAGTTTGGTGAAAATAAGTTTGAAGACCTCCTCGAAGACATCTACTCCCGCATTGGCTAATACTTCGTTTTCCATTTCAAGGATGATATCCCTTAGGGATTTACCCTCATTTGGAATCTTGTCTTTGATTATCAGGTCTTTCAGAGTGAAACGCTCGGTAAGAATATCTTTCAGACTCTGGTCGGCCTTGGGAATATCGGTAATATCTTCAAAGAAATTGGGGTCTTTACGGTTATAATGAGAAATCTTCTCACCGTTTGTCCATACAGCAATAGGGGCGCCTGTAGCGTTGCAATAAGAACGAAGCTGGTTTTTGCCATCGGTAAGTTTTGGCTTTTTCAGTTCAACGATAATGTAGGCAGCTTCGGGACGGTCTTTGTCGGATACGACAATATCGGCTTTCTTGGTCTCCCTGCCAAATTTAACCGGGTATTCAAAGGCAATCCGTTTTTGGGGATAACCATACTGCTCAATCAGTCGATGGGTATAAAGCTGGCGAACTATCTCTTCCGGCTTTAGCTGAATATCTTTATCTCGCTTGATGCAGGTTACAAATGGAGCTTCTTTACCACGCACCTTTTTTAGGAAAACCTTTTTCCTGAGAGTTTCAATTTCTTTTTTTGAGAAATGAGAAAGATGATAGTTACTGTCTTTCAGAATTGTTTTTATTAAATCATCCTTCTTAGCCATTTTTATCCCTATAATAAATTACGAGCAGCTTTATTTTGGGCCTTCTTCGCCCATATAATACCCAAACCCTCATTCTTTATCAAAACAAAAAAAAACTCAACAACAACTCTCTCGAATTCAGCTACATCAAAGAAGCCGAGCCAAAGCATTCTGGCGAGGCATCAGCCGAATAAAGCGGTATGTATGGGTTCTAAGTTCGATGCATCTAATCAGAATCCACTTCTACTCTCGCTTCGCCAAAGATGGCCATTAAAAGTTAAATTATAATCCGAAAAGCATTTTTGTCAAGTTTTTTAGACAGAGCCTGCCCTGAGCGAAGTCGAATGGGATAACAGGATTATCCGGATTCTTTAAAAAATCCGCGTAAATCCGCGTTAATCCGTGGTTAAAAAGCAGTCTTTAGTTTTAAGTTTTAAATTTTGAGTTAAATCCCCGTAAATCCGTGGTTAATTATCTCGTACTTTTTGTTTTTCCAAATAGTAAATAGTAAATCGACAATCGTAAATTCCAAAGTCCTGTCAAGAATTAGTTTTTCCCTTTGTGTTCTTTGCTCTTCGAGTCACGGGCCACCGGTCACGAGCCCCGGCCGTTCAAAGCTCGATCAACAGCGCATATTTATGTAAAAAAATGCAAAAAACAGGCTCTTTTCTGCGCTTTTCTGCAAAAAACCATGTATTTCATGCGCATTTTTGTAAATTTTTGCGCCTTTTTGCGCATTTTTCAAGCCAAATCACCCCCAAAAACCACCCAAATCCCCATTTTTAACCCAAAAACAAACATCCGCCTATCTTAACACACCAAATATTAGTGCTAATTCGTAAAAATTCGTGGTAAAATTACATAGATTCTAAGTCGTCAATCCGTGGTTTTTGGGGTGGTGGCTTATTTTGATTGATTATTGATTGATGATTATTGATAATTGGTGATTGGTGATTGGTCAGGTATTAAGAATTGTTTTGTGGAGGTTATATGCTTTCATTTGTTATGTTGTGTGTTTTATTGGGGGTGGGGCATCTTCTTCGCTGTAGGGTTCGGGTGTTTCAGAAATTGTATCTGCCCTCATGCGTGATCGGCGGGGTGGTTGGGCTTGTTGTTATTCAGGGGTTTTCCCTATTGCAGGGGCGCAGCGAATTGATGGGGGCGATCCATACTGCGATTTCAGATGTGTCAGCTCCCTGGGGTAAGATTCCTGGTCTTTTAATTAATATTGTGTTTGCGTGTTTGTTTCTTGGTGTTAAGCTTCCTCGGGTATCGTCGCTGGTTAAGCGGGCTGGTCCGCAGTTGGCTTATGGGCAGGTCGTTGCGTGGGGGCAGTATGTTGTTGGGCTTGGGTTGTGGGTGGTATTGCTTGGGAGACTTTATCCAGAGCTGCCTTCGATGTTTGCTGGTATTCTGCCGGTAGGCTTTGAGGGCGGGCATGGGACGGCGGCAGCTATGGGGCCTGTGTTTGCTGATCGCGGATGGGCGGCTGGTCAGGACTTTGCTCTGGCAGCGGCAACGGGGGGTATACTTTCAGCGATCATAATCGGTATGGTGCTGATCAACTGGGCGGTTCGCAAAGGGTATGTTCAGCGTGCGTGCAAAGTCAATGGAGCGACTGAGGATGATTCGATCGGTGTTATCCCGGTTGATCGCAGGCCGAGTGCCGGCAAACTCACCGTCAGCAGTGACGCGATCGAATCGTTTACACTGCATATCGTCGTTGTCGGGATCGCGATCGGTTTGGGGATACTGATAAAGCAGGGGCTTGGAATGGTGGAGACTTTTTCGCCCTGGCTTTCTAAGCATAAGCTGCTTGGCGGTTTTCCGCTGTTTCCGCTGTGCATGATCGGCGGGCTGATAGTTCAGTTTTTCGAGCAGCGTTTTGACAGGCACCAGCTTATCGATTTGGGGTTGATGCGGCGAATACAGAATAGTTCGCTCGATTTTCTCGTGGTGGCAGCGATTGCGATGATCAGGCTTGAAGTTGTTGCGGCGGCGATCGTACCCCTGCTCATTCTTATTGCGGCTGGAATATTGTGGAATGTTTTTTGCGTGGGTGTACTTGCCAGGCGAATGCTGCCGGACGCGTGGTTCGAGAGATCGATAGCAGAGCTTGGCCAATCGATGGGCGTGACGGCTACGGGGCTGCTGCTGTTGCGTGTGGTCGATCCGGATTATGAAACTCCAGCTGCAGATGCTTTTGCCTGTAAGCAAATCGTACACGAGCCTTTTATGGGTGGCGGGTTGTGGACGAGTACCGCTATTCCGTTAATCGCGATCATAGGAGCAGGCCGAGTACTGCTCATTGCCTCGGCGGCTATGGTATTCTGGTTACTTCTGATTTTTTTACCAGGACTGCTGGCAAAGCTGAAGTGATTATTTGTTTTTAAAGTGATGGTGGTGCGTTTCGGTCTGTGTTTTTGCGATCTTTGTTTTTTCTGGTCCTTCGCAGGTTCCTTGCCGCTTTGATCTTCGATAGCCTTTCAGCTTTTGCGTTTTTAGGATTTCTTACCGCGTTTGGGTCGCGGCTTTGGTTTTTCAATTTCTTTCCTAAACGGTCGAGCTTTTTTGTTTCGGTGGTGCTCATTTGCATCGAACCTATCATCTGCTCGAATTCAGCCATCATCTTCTCGCCTTCTTCTCGCTGCTTTTTGAGTTGCTCCGGATCTAACGGCTTACCATCTTCGGCAACGGCTCGACTTGGGGTTATGGTTGAAGAGCCGGTAGTTGCCTGCTTTGAAGATTGGCCTTTTATGAGGCTTCTTTTTGCAGGCCTTTCGGCAATGAGCTCAGACGTCTCCGACCCGTCTTTTACAATTATCGAGCCGTTCTTAACTTCATGAATTACCAGATGTCCGACAGAACTGGACTGTCGTACCCATCGATACCCTTTCCCCGGTTCGTCGATCAGTGCTAAAGACAATTCCGGATGTGCGGCGTAGTAACTTGTTCCGATGAGTTTGAACTTTGCCTTAACAGCCGCCTTTGGCCTGGCACCCTTCGGGGTAGCTTTCCTGGTGGTTTTTGCAGGTCTGGGTTTTGGTTTTGGCGGGTCCAGATACAACGCAAAGCTCTGAGCCTGCTTAACCAGTGGCGAAACATCTTTATCTTTCGTTGCGGTTTTAGTGCTTTTGTCCTTTTTGAATTTCTCGACAACGCTGGTAAACTCCGGTTCTTTTGCGGCAGGTGCTCCAAGAGCGACCTGGAAAACAAGCAGAACGACCGCAGCAACCGCAGTTAAAACACTTGTTATTCGCAAAGTTCTTATCATTGTTATTTACCTGATCAACAGAATATTTTTACAGTTTTGGGCCGTGAAACCGGTTCTTCAGCACAGCGAAACTATTGGCTGTACGGGCTGAAAATGTCATTGTTCTTTACTATTTGACATTATCGGCAGAATTCGGTTCCCTCCAGTGAATAATTTTTTCAAAATAAATGTTTTCATTGCCCGCATAATTTGCGCTGTGTTCGGATGTGTGGCACTCCTCGCAGGTAGATTTTGGCTCGACGGTCTTTTTAGTGCCTAAACTGGCGATGTGTTCGGAGCCTGGGCCATGACAGTTTTCACAGCCGACATTTTTTAGATGGCTGTTTTTGGCCTGGGAAACATAGCCGGTCTCGTATTCATTTCCGATAACATGGCAGATAACACACTCCGGGTCGTACTGATTGCCAACCTGCTCAAGTGTGGCAAAGGCTGAGGCGTGCGGATTGGCGCTCCATTTTTGGTACTCGTATGTGTGGCAGACTTTGCAGGATTCTGAGCCGACATAGTTCAGAGCCTCGGGCAAAGAAAATCGCGGCATTTTCTCCAGCAGGTTTGCGTCCTTAACAATAAGCTGATACGTTCGGTACAGGTCAACAAGTTCCTGCTGCTGCGGTATATCCTCTGTGACATCTATAGTGGAAAGGGCCAGCTTTAGAGCATCGTCACAGCCGTCCTGTGTTATACTCAGTTTGCTTATGTGCTTACCGAGTTGGCCAACAGAAATTATCAAGGGCTTTTTATTTGGTTTAGAGATTATTTCAGGTTCGTCGTATTCGGAAGGGCAGATGATACAGTCAATTTGTTCGGGTATGTTTGTGCTCGATTTGATGGTCTCATGGTCGCATTGGTTCAGGATCAGTATGTTGACAGTTGGTATATCAGTCCTGGGCGGGAAAAGCGATCCTGTCGAGGATGAGAATTTCTCCGAGGCGGCAACTGTTACTGTTACTGGTTTGTTGTTCAGTAGAAGTTTCTTTGTGAAACTTGTCGGCATGTTCGAGTCGCCGAGAGTTTCGGATGCTATGATCTGAAATTGCCATTGCAAACCATCGAGCAGTCCAGCGTCGCGAGCTATTTCAATATCACCGGCGGTAAGATGCACCATGTCGTAACCGAGCATCTCGAATGCCTGCATTATTATGTCGAACTTGATGTGGTCCTGCTCGGAATCGGTTTTCACTAATGAGCCGGTATCGATTATCATTTGTGAAGAATCTTTTCCGGTATTTAAGATGCCAGCTCGTCTGTCGAGTCCACCGAGTTGGCCTCCGCTGCAGCCGCAAGGTTTTAAAGCTCCGAGTTCATTACCTGTCATAAAAATAGTGATCTCATCGTTTTTCTCGATGTTCTTTGCCGGGTTCCTTGAGGAGAAAGCTACCGCACAAAAAAAAACCACACTCAAAACAAAAATGGCCAATACTATCGGTTTCATGTCAGGTTTTACAGTTGCGGCGGCGCTAAACCTCCCGCAGGGTCTGTTTGCGGAGCCGGCATTTGCCTCGGTGTTGGCTCAGTTTGTTTGGTCTGTTTTTTGTTTTTCCTCGGATAAAATCCCTGGCAGTTAACCCGCAGCTTGTCGCCTTTTGTCGTTGTCACTTCAAAGGTATCTGTGAAATATCTACGGTTAGTTTTTTCAGGCGGAGTAATTTCCAGCTCAAACTTATATCGGTTTCCGACTTTTTCCATGTTCAAAACTTTTATCATGCCTTTTGCTGATGATGTTTGCGCAATGTCGAAATCTTCGTCGTAGTTGCTTAGCATCCATAGAGTTTTGGTTACGGAATTTAAGGGCTCGGCCGAACGAATGTAAATCCTGCTGGGATCGCCTTTGAATCTGGCAGTTGTGATAAAGGGGATGTTAATCTTCTTAGCCTGAGGATGTGTCAAAGTAATGGCAATATTTCCTCTCAATCTCTGGTTAAGTTCATCGATGTCAACGTTTGGCTTGAGAATAAATTTTGTACTTTTGGAATTCGGGTCAAACTCGGCAGTTATGCAGTCTGGTTTGGACTTGAAGGAGGTTATTGAAAATTCCTGTCCGTCGAGGCTGGTAATTGTTATATCGGGACAGCCGGCGTTTTCTTTATTGAGTTTCAGATTAAGCTTCTTCGGCAAATAAGCGATTTTGGAGACGATATTTGCTTTGATGGTCAGGGCAATTTTAGAGTTTTCGGGGTCGTTACTCGGCACGGTCAGATTCTTTGAAGCTTTTGCCGGCGAGCTACCTGCCTTATATGTTATATTAATGAAACCGCTCTCGCCTGGAGCGTATACCTTCTTATTCATTTTGGGGACCGTACAGCCGCAAGCTGCCTTGATCTTGCCGATCTTCAATGCGCTTTTACCAGTATTTGTGAACTTGAACTTGCACTTATTGCGTGATTTTGGGGTGATGTCGCCGAAGTTATGTACCACTTTTTCAAAGGTAAGTTTGGGGCCGTTCTCTATGGTCTGCTGGTTTGGGGTGGTTTCGCTGACGATTTGTTTGGGCTGCGGTTCGAGTTTTTTTTCTACTGTTGGCTGCGGGGTTTGCTCCTGACAGCCAGGCAGTAAAACGTAAATCGTGCAGCAGATAACAGCAATTAACACAAAATAAATTCTTCTCATTTCTTGTCTCCGAAATAAAAAACACCTAATTGATCAAATTTCCAAAAATATTCTAACAGATTAGCCTTAATAATGCAAGTTTCTGCCCCTTGCGAAAATTTACGGATGTTAGGCAGATATGTTCTCATCGGCTATTGTTGTTTACCTCTTTACCGTGTTTTTAGGCTTTGCAAAGGCATTTTTAGTTATTAGCAGCAGCTGTTTGGCGATGGATTTGCAAACATGGAGCAGTGAGAATCTTATTGGAATAAGCTGTGCGGGCTGGAAATCGGTGCATATATTTTCCTTAAAATCGTCGCCAACGACGTCTATTGTCTCGGTTTTAGAGCATCCAAAAGCCATTTTTCGGGCGGTTTTTATGATGGGCAGTTTAGATGGGTCTAAATCGATCAATTCTGCGCAGATAGTTTCACATGCTATCGGATCGATCCCTGCGATCAGCCATCCGAGCGGCCTTGGCCTGCCGTTGATCGGACCTGGGCCATCCATTACCGTTATGGCGTCAATTATTGTCAGGGCAGGGTTGACGGTTTTATACACGTCGATAAGGAGTTTGCAAAAGTCATGTTCCACGCCTCCTCGCGCAAAGTGGAGATAGGCCTTTGCTTTTCCGCTGACGGTGCCGAACATGTTTTTGACCGCGAATGTGG
The DNA here is from genome assembly GCA_042569785.1 of Planctomycetota bacterium. GTDB lineage: Bacteria > Planctomycetota > Phycisphaerae > Sedimentisphaerales > Anaerobacaceae > JBHPGW01. Next base: position 42,205 of record JBHPGW010000015.1, read on the forward strand.
CGATCAACTGCTGGTGAGATTTGAATTTTGGAAGGTTGATGACGACGTCTGCGTCAAGCGCTATCGAACTTATTGGTATACGTCCATGGCCTGTTTTGCATTTTCTGGGTTTATCGAGCTGGGTTATGGGTACTGCCATTTTCTTTAAGGTTTCCGTGAGCTTTAGTTTGTCTGCGCATGCGGCGGCGGTACTCCAGGCAGGCGAATCTCCTACAAAGGGTTTGGCGCCGAAGTCCTTTAATATTTTTGCTATGGCGATGATCAGGGCCGGGTCGGTTTGTGTTGCGCAGCGTCTTGATTTTGGGGCGATGAAATTCGGTTTTAGCAGGACGCTGTCGCCTGGTTTTATGAATTTTTGGATGCCGCCGAGAAGCTCGAATATCCTTAAAACATTGCGGTCGATATTTTGTTGGTTGTAGTCGTTACAACGGGCTAAAGCTACTGTTGGGGGTTTTTGATTCTTCATATTGGTTTTTTAGTCGCTTGATCTTGCACATAGGACCATGTAGGTTCTAATAACTCCAGGGTCACTGAAGAAGTATCCTGCAAGATTGGCGTGGGTGTCCTGGAACTTTGCCGGGCCTAAGTAAAAAAGGTCTCCTGTGGTCATTTTCAAATTGAAGCCGGCTGAGTCAAAGATGAAATCATTTGTTTTTTCGCGTCTGGCTAATGGTGCAATTATTGTCGAATGAGGCGGCATAAAGGCCGGTACAAACTCGATGTCCCAGGTTCCCCTGAGTCCAGGGACTTTATTTGCGGTCATTCGCAGGGCTATCAAGCCGGGACCAATGGTAAGTTCTTCTACAGGCCCGTTGCCTGGCGTATAAAAAAGGGTTCGTTGCTTATCGAATTCGTATATCACGAGCTCATCGCTTTTTCCATCCATGATCAAAAAGGAGAAAGCCTTGATTTTTTTAGAGCCGGTTCGGCGAAGAATATTTCCAATCTCGTCCCAGTTGTCCATGTCACCTGGGCTCATATAGAAAGCATTTGTATTAAATGCCTGATAATCGTTAAATTTCAGATTGCCCCGCGAGCTAAAGGTGTGTATGCCAGGCTTGAGTAACTTCCAGATGTCGTTTAGCTTTGCGAACTTTTCGGCGGGCGTCTCGAAGATGTAAATGTCGAGGCTTACCGACCGCAGGTAACCTCTGGGCATGCCTGTGTTTGGGTCCGGTGGAGCTAAATCGCCAAATTTAACCTTCTCCCATAAAGCAGTAGAGTCCTGGGCCCCATCACAGCCGGCGAGAATAACAACCATACCAATAAAAAGTAGATTTATGACAACTCGAACCATGCCAATAGATTAGCGTTTGTCGGCATAGGTGTCAATGGTTTGAATTTCGTCCGCGAATTACGTAACATTTACAGCAATGATATGGGGTGAAATGGCAAAATGCTTGGGTTATAAATTATTTTCTTGCAAACTGATTTTAAACCGATAGGATGGCGGCATAGTTAGTAATTGGGGAATAGTGTAACGGTAGCACGACTGACTCTGAATCAGTTAGTCGGGGTTCAAATCCCTGTTCCCCAATTTTTTTCTGACGCAAATTTTATTTTAAGGTAAATCTTAGTACTACAACACCATTTAACAATAAAAAATGGTTTAGCCTTAAAATCCGAAGCACGAAACCATAAATCCGAAACAATATCGAAGGTTCAAAATACAAATTCTCAAAACAAAAAACGCCCATTTGGCTGGCATCGTTGTTTTAGATTTTGGTAATTTGAATTTTGTATTTGTTTCGAGTTTAGATATTCGGATTTAGAATTTAACCTTATTAACATAACTTCTTGTAAAGCAAAGCACAATCAACGCTGAACAAATCTAAGTAGCGTTGTAGTCTTAAGATGAAAGATCATATCAACAGACGAAACTCAGACAGAATATATTACACCAGGCAAAGACAAAAAACCAAAGACGAAGAAAACTAACGACAAGATATAAAGGCACAAGGGCACAAAGGGGCAAAGGCACAAAGTAAAAGATTAACCGCGGAGATCACCAATTTCATTGATTTTTCAGTTGTTAAGATGGGCTGATGTTTATTTTTGGTCTTTAAATGGGGATTTTTTCAATCATTTGCGCAGGTAAAAGTGCAAAAAAGCGCAAAAA
>JBHPGW010000016.1:0-43579 GCA_042569785.1 Planctomycetota bacterium
AGAACAGGCGGATAACTCTCTAATCAAGTGTGGTACATAGTTCGGGGTCAGACCAACTGTATTACACAAGACTGTGCATTCTGACTAAATATGGAAATATATTGCTTTGCGTATTCGGTTTTTTTCTGTTTGTCGTAATGCTGCAGTATGTTGTAAACCATGTCGTATGACAGGTAAACATCGTGCAGAATTACAGCGAGTTTGAACAGTTTCTCTGGCGATATACTGTCGAAGTCCATAAAACTCTTGACATAAATCGCATCTGACCAGAGCATCTGACTCATTCGTTCGTTAATATTTTCATTAATGACGAATGGCTTAAAACACCTGCCTGATATCCCAAAGAATTTATGAAAAAGAAAACCATTCTTTCGCAGAATATGGTCAACCTCAGCAAAGAGCGGCTGATCGATGTAAATCGGAACAAATTCCACCTCGGTATGAATTATCATAATCTCAGAGAGTAAATTTTCCGCACCGTTGAAAACATCAACTTCTGCTCCCTGGACATCGATCTTTAAATAATCGGCGCCTTTTACCTGGTCGATATCATCTAACCTCATGGTTGAAACGGCAGAGGTTTCTATCAGCTCGCATAACTCGGCGAGATTCTGGAACTTTTCTAATAAGTTCATGTTGGACTCATAAAGTGAAGATGTTGCATTATATTTGCACAAGTTGAACTTGCGTTCGCTGCCATCACCTATAAAATAGGGTAAGTACGAACTGTCGTCATTGCATGATTCATTAAGCTTGCGACATTCCTGTTCATTCGGTTCAAAACCAATAAGTTTACTGACACCAGGTTTGAGCAACGCATGATACTCGGGAGGATTGCTGTCCAGTATCATGGCGCCGACATCTACGATCTTTATTGGTTCACTATCGTGCTCAAGTATATTCCACAAACTTAACATATTTTCCTTCCTGTTATGATAATGCAAAACTCAAATATTCGGTTATTAAAGCCATATCCATAATAGTTATCGGCTGTTCCGGCGAAAAAGCTTGAAGAATTCGGTCGGTCATTGCTTATCTTCGAGTATGTGAAACAAAAAACGGATAAAGGTGTAAAAGTCTTTGACTGCGATATTTAGTATGGTATAATCCCGCGAGAACGGAAGTATTGTTTTTTTGCGGTATCTGAATGACTATAATGGAATTTGTTGATCAGAAAGGGGGCCGGACGTGTCCTACAGGATAAGCAATTATCTTTTACTTTGTGTCCTTGGGCATTTTTTACTATTGTCGGGCTGTAAAACCAGTCCAAACGCGGTCGATCTTTATGTCGATGCTGTGGCGCTTAAAGAATATGACGAGCCTGAAAAAGCGGCTGAAAAACTCGATCAGGCGGTAAAGTTGAACGAGAATTATTACCTGGCACATTCTCTGCTTGGACAGATATATCAGCAGATGACCGAATATGAAAAAAGCTCGGTGTACTATGAAAGAGCAACGCAGCTGAATCCGTGGTCCTTTAAGGATCATTTCAATCTTGGTCGGACATATCAGATTATGGAGAAATACCGGCAGGCGGTCGGTCCCTATAGCAGAGCCTGCGAACTTGAACCCGGACATATGTACGCACATCTTTACGCCGCTCAATCCTACTACAAAATCACCGACTACAACAATGCCCTGGCTTATGGCAGTGCGGCAGCGAGGATCGACCCGGATATAAGCGAAATTGCGAAACTGCTCGGCGATATTTACGGACGACAAAAAGACCATGAACAGGCGGTCAGCTTTTATAAGCGCGCGTTGGAAATTGACAGCAGTGACCCCAATACCATGATGTCACTTGCAATCGCTTATCTGAAAACCAATCGCAACGAACCGGCTAAGGAGTTATTGACGGCAGTTATAAAACTTGAGCCCGACAACAATGTTGCTATGGCGCATCTGGGATATTATTATCTGGCGGTTAAGGATTTTGACAAAGCGATCGAAAGCTGTGAAAACGCTACCCAAACAAACAAGCGTGACTGGTACGCATACAAAGTGCTGGGAGTTGCTTATTTAATGAAAGCTACCGACCAAACGGCTGGTGATAAGGCTGAATCTATCCAAAAAGGGGTCGCGCAATTGCAACAATCGTTGAACTTAAAGCCTAACCAGAGTAACCACACGAAATTAAGAAAACTGATAAAGCAATACTCCGGCTAAATGGCGGTATGAGAGATTATGTCAGAAAACAGCAATTCTAAATATTCCTGTTCCCGCAAAACAGTGTCCGTCAAGACCGGACATCTGATCTTCTGGCCTATAATGTTAGTCGGTCTGGCGGCAGATCTTTGGACGAAAAAGGCGGTATTCGACTGGCTGCTTGAACGTCCGGAGCCATTCGTATCGATCATTGACGGTTTTTTGCAACTGGTGTTGGCGGTCAACGAAGGGGCGGCTTTCGGGATCGCGGCGGGTCAGCGGGTTCTTTTGATAGCTGTTTCAGTAATCGCGCTGGTCGCGGTTTTTTCGATACTTTTTTTCAGCGGAAACGTACAAAAGATTTTTTATGTGGCGTTGGGACTTTTCGCCGGCGGTATCTGTGGGAATCTGTACGACAGGATTTTCAATGACGGTAAGGTACGCGACTTTATAGACGTCTATTACCGCAGTTATCATTGGCCGGCGTTCAATATAGCTGACAGTATGCTATGTATCGCGGTTGGGCTGATCGTGATTCACACGATTATTGGCAAGCCTGGTCGAAAACATGTTCGGCAACAAAAATAGGGGCGTTGGTCGCGATGCCAAGCGCGATCGCGTCTGAAGGTCTGCTGTCGATCTCAACTGTTTTGCCATCTATTGCCAGCATGATCCTGGCGAAGAATGTATGGTGTTTGAGGTCTGTTATAATTATCTTTTCTATTTCGCCGCCGAGCCCTTTTATTACGCAGTCCAGTAGATCGTGCGTCATTGGCCGAGGCGGGACGATACCTTTTAAGCGGCGGTCGATGGCGAAAATTTCAACTATACCGATCACGATAGGGAAACTTCGATTGCCATTACGCTCTTTTAAGACGATTATCTGCTGGTCAGATGTCTCATTGATGATTATACGCGATAATTCAGCTTCTATATTCATGATGTCACTGTAACATATTCAGGCAAAAAAACCAAATAATTATAACTGTGAAAGATGCTTATCTATAGTTTGTAATTGTTCGGTCAATTCGGCAAGCTTTTTCCTGGCTTGATCTACCACTTCCGGCTTAGCTCTGGATACGAAATTTTCGTTACTTAGCTTAGCCTCTACACCCGCCCGTGCCTTTTCTACCTGCTGTTTCTGCTTGTCGAGCCTGTCGCGCTCTGCCTGAATATCAATGGCGTCATGGAGGTATACCTGCATCTGGTCAACTATCAGTGCGGCTGCGTTTTGGGGTTTTTCAGTGGTTTGAGCCGCGGTAAAGTCTTTGAGATTAGCTAATTGAGTTACGAGCGAACTATTAGCGTTAAGAACGTCGGCAGTCTCTGTCGGACAATTAACCGAAGCGGTCAGTTTTTCACTCGGTGGCCGATTATATTTGCTCCTGATATCGCGAATGGCCTTGGTTACAGATTGAACGAGGGCGATTTGACTTTCGGCTTTAGTATCTATTTGCGAATCGATATTTTCGGGCCAGGGCGCAATAACAAGAGCGTCGGATATTTCGGCCCCGGCGATACCTGTAAGTCCCCTTTCCGGCGAGATCTCATTTAGCTTGGCGAATATACCTTCAGTGATGAATGGCACAAACGGATGCAGAAGCCTGAGTACCTGATCGAGTACGAACGCCAGGACATTTTGAGCTGTCGGTTTTTCGGCGGCGTTTCTCATTCTCGGCTTGGTCCATTCGAGGTACCAGTCACAAAGATCGTTCCAGAAAAATTTATAAATGAGATTAAGAGGCTCAGAGAATTTAAACTGTTCGAGTGACGCAGTAGTTTCAGCGATAGTAGCTGCCAGACGAGAAAGTATCCATTTGTCAGCGACGGTCATTTTGTCCTTATCGAATTTACCAGGGTCGGTGCCATCAAGGTTAGTCATGGCAAAACGCGAGGCGTTCCAGAGCTTATTGCAGAAGTTTCTGCCCAAGTCGAATTTTGGCGAGGTGTTTACCTTTCGCCCGTCAGGCAGTGTCATCAGCTCGACCGGCATTCGAACGTCCTGGGTTTCGGTGGTCATCGTTGAGAGGGTGAAACGCATCGCATCAGCGCCGTGGCTGTCGATAGCTACCAATGGATCGATGCCGTTGCCAAGGCTCTTGGACATCTTACGTCCCTGGCCGTCCTGGATCATCGCATGGATATAAACATCGGTAAATGGAATGTCACCGACACAGTATTGGCCCATCATTACCATTCTCGAAACCCACAGCGTGATTATTTCCCGCGCGGTACAAAGGACGTCGCCGGGATAATAGCGGGAAAGCTCGGCAGTTTTGTCGGGCCAGCCCATAGTACTGAACGGCCAGAGAGCGGAACTGAACCATGTATCGAGAACATCTTCATCGCGGACCCAGCCGTCAGCTTCGAGTTTAGCTTGCGTTTCTTCATTGCCCGGTGGTAGTGACAGATATGTTACAGGGCCAATATCCGATTCGAATTCGATCGAATGGACATTATCCAATTGAATTTCACCGCCCGGTTTAGACCAGATCGGTATCTGATGTCCCCACCATAGCTGTCTGCTGATCGGCCAATCGCGCAGGTTCTCGAGCCAGCTTTGATATGTCTTCGCGTATCTCTGGGGGATGAATTTTAGTCGCTGGTTAAGTAATGGTTTTAGCGCGATGCCGGCTAAAGAGTTTGCCGGTACGTCTGTGTCTTCGATGAGTCCTGTGCCGAATTCTTTGGCGAGGTGGTCGATCGGTTTTTTGACCGCTATGTACCATTGGTCGGAAAGATATGGCTCGATGGGGACGTGGCTTCGATAGCTGTGGCCAACCTCGTGAGTGTACTCTCTTGTCTCTGCGAGCAGCTTTTCCTGTCTGAACCATTCGACGATAGCTTCTCTTGCCTCGAAGCGATCCATACCGAGCAGGAATTCGGCGTCGGTTTGGGCCGCGTCATCCCAGCCAAACTTGCCGCTGATAGAACCGTCGGGAGCCATGACATTTATAACTTCCAGATCGTGACGCTGGCCGATAGCCCAGTCGTCGGGATCATGGGCAGGAGTTACCTTCAAAAAGCCGGTAGAGAAGCGGGCCTTTTCATCTTCACTTTCGGGGTTGGGCAAAACTACGTGCTCGTCAGCAATGATCGGTATCAGCCGCCCTACTATCGGCAGGCGAACCATCTTGCCAACAAGCTGTGATGCTCGCGGGTCCGATGGGTTCATCGCTACCGCGGTATCGCCGAGCATAGTTTCCGGGCGCGTTGTCGCTACTGTGATATGTTCGATACCCTCAACCGGTTCTGCGAGTGGATATTGCAGGTACCAGAAATGTCCCTGCACTGTCTCGTGCTCGACTTCGTCGTCGGCGAGGACGGTTTGGGTCGCCGGGTCCCAGTTGACTAACCTTTTGCCTCTATAGATCAGGCCGTCTTTGAAGAGTTTGAAAAAAGTTTCGCGTACCGCTTTGGCGCAAACTTCGTCCATGGTAAACCGCGTTCTGTCCCAGTCGCATGAACAGCCCATCGCCTTTAGCTGGGTTATGATCTTGACTTCGTATTCGTCCTTCCAGGCCTGTACTCTCGCAACAAAATCTTCCCTGGCAAAATCTGTTCTGCGCCTCCCTTCTTCCGAGAGGATACGTTTTTCGACAACGGTTTGTGTTGCGATGCCTGCATGATCGGTTCCCGGCATCCACAGCGTATTGTATTGCTGCATTCTGCGAAAACGTATGAGGATGTCCTGCAGGGTGTTGTTCAGTGCGTGTCCCAGGTGCAAAGGGGCTGTGACGTTGGGCGGCGGGATAACGATAGTATAGCTTTTAGAATCTTTATCATCGCCGGGGGCAGCATGAAAGTGATTGCCCGAATCCCAAATCTGCTTTGCCTGACGTTCTATTTCAGCAGGTTCATAAACTTTAGATAGCTCTTGTCCCATATCAAAACCCAAACAAACAATATTTCGCCAAAATCTATAAGGGAACTATTATAATAGAACCAGCGGACAATGTAAAGCAAACATTTGACATTTGCTTTATCGCCGGTGAGTTTGGGCGAGAGACAAAAGACCAAGCCATTGTCGAACAACTTATTAGCCGATACTCATTGTCATTAAGAATTCGGCGTTGGAACGGCATTTTCCTAATCGGCTCTTTAGCAGTTCTATCGCTTCTACCGGATTGAGTTCGCTCAGGACCTTTCGCAGTCTGTATGTTAGCTCAAGCTCTTTTTTGTCGAGCAGCAGTTCTTCTCTTCTGGTGCCACTTCGACTGATGTCGATCGCTGGGTATGTTCTTCTCTCGACGAGCCTTCTGTCGAGATGCAGTTCCATATTTCCTGTAGCTTTGAACTCTTCAAAAATTACCTCGTCCATCTTCGAGCCGGTATCGATTAAAGCAGTGGCGAAGATAGTCAGCGATCCGCCGTGTTCGATGTTTCTGGCAGCGCCGAAGAATTTCTTAGGCATCTGCATAGCGCCTGCGTCAACACCGCCTGTGAGTATCTTGCCGGAATGAGGCATCTCTGTATTATATGCCCTTGCGAGCCTTGTGATCGAGTCGAGCAGGACAACTACATCATGGCCGTATTCGACGAGTCTCTTGGCCTTTTCGATAACAACTTCGGCGACCTGGCAGTGACGTGCGGCAGGCTCATCGAATGTCGAGCTGATAACCTCTACGTCTTCGGCGGTCTTACGCTGCATTTCGGTAACCTCTTCCGGGCGTTCGTCGATCAGCAATACTATAAGCTTTATATCAGGATTGTTGGTACTGATAGCGTTGGCGATCTTTTGCAGCAGAACGGTTTTACCGGTACGAGGCGGAGCTACGATAAGGCCCCGCTGGCCCTTGCCTACGGGGGTGACCATGTCCATTATACGCATGCCCAGTTCCTCTGATGTTGTTTCGAGTATGATCCTTTGTTCAGGATGCAGCGGTGTAAGGTCGCTGAATACAGCCTTTTCCGTGAGCATGTCCGGATCCTCGAAATTGATCGCCTCAACTCGAAGCAGTGCGAAATACTTCTCAGAATCTTTTGGCGGACGTATCTGTCCGGAAACTACATTGCCGGTACGCAAACCGAAACGCCTGATCTGAGATGGCGATACGTAAATATCATCAGGTGACGACAAATAGTTATAGCTTGGATTACGCAAAAAGCCATAGTTGTCAGGCAGCACTTCCAGTACCCCTTCGCCAAACAATAGGCCGTTTTGGCGGATACGCTCTTTGAGTATTCTAAATATAAGGTTCTGTTTGTTCAGAGCGGTGTATTCGGTGATGTTCTCCTTTTTGGCGATGTCGTGGAGCTCGGGGACGCTTAGCTTTTGCAGGTCACGCAGGTACAGGTTACCCTTTTTAACTCGCTCATATTTGGCGTGAGTTGATTCTTCTTCCTTTTTCTTGTTTCTTTTGGCAACTTCCTTAGCGTCGGCAGTTTGGTCGGTTACCTCTTCCGCCTGCTCAGGGACATCGTTGGTTTCGGGATCAGCTTTTGCCTTTGCCGTTTTGCGTTTTCTTGCTGTGGTTTTATCATTTTTTGCAGCTGCTTTAGCCATGATTACTCCTTTTCTCTATCCGAGAGACTCTGTTAGTAACCTGGTCCAGGGCGAAAATGATATTTGCCTGGACGGTACTTTCGTAAAAAATTGTTAAGATTTGAACTTTAAAAATAACCGTTTTAATATAATTTAATCAGGGTTAAATAACCAACGCGTTCTATAATAAACCCCACTTACTTATTACCAATATTTGTGAAGATGTCCGTGACTTGTTTTTCCAAAACTGATAAGTCAGAATTGTTATTTACCACATTATCGGCCATGTCAGCCTTGCTGTCCAGAGAAATTTGAAATTTTTCTCGAATTTTTAGCTGTTTTTCACCAAAAAGTTGTGATTTTTTCGCTCTTTCGGCCCGCAAACCCCTCTCACAGTCAACAAAAACCACTTTATCGCAACGTTTATCCCATTGAACCTCGACCAAAAGCGGCATATCAAGCACTATAGCCTTTACCGCAACGTCCGTATTATACCGCTCGATCAGCATCTCTACACGTTCCAGTACGACCGGATGAATGATATTGTTCAGCAGATCGACTTTGGCGGTGTCAGTGAATACGATGTCTGCCAGTTTTTTGCGATCCACCCGCCCTTCCCGATCCAGAACGCCGTCACCAAAAGCAGCGATTGTCCTGGCTCTTATACTCGGCTCATCGAGCACCTGATGAGCGATCTGGTCAGCGTCGATAACCGCGCAGCCGAGCTTGCTGAACAGTTGCGCAACGGTACTCTTACCCGAGCCGATCCCGCCGACGATCCCAATAACAGGTTTTTTAGAAAGGCCACTCATACCAGTACAGTCTAAGCGATAGCCCCCCTGCGGTGCAGGGGACTAAAAAAATGTGGGTTGAGATTTCCGCGTCGTTGCGTTTCTCGCAATGACGGCATCAAACAAACGAGTCTATTTTCTCCTTACATATCTTTTTTGTCAGACGTTGCAGCAGCTTTACTCGTTTAGCTAAATATTCCAACTGCTTTTTTGTGATCCGGTACTCCTTTTTATAGCGTGCGTCGACATAGGCTTTCTTTAGCAGTTTGAAAACCTTGACCTCATCCTTTGTCTCACGCGGAAAAACCTTTGCGAATTCAGCGTTATAACTTACCGCCTTTCTGCCTAACATTTCAATATCGTGTGACCTGAAACGATAGTTAATAAAAACCAGCGTCGTAGCAGAATAAAAACGCTCCACAGTTTGGTGGAGTTGGAAAGCAGCTTCCTTATACATTTTCTTTTCTAAAGCCGTTTCAAAAAGAATGTAAAAATTCTTTGCGCTTTTGAACCACTGCTTGAAATGTTCTTCTGCGATTTGTTTTCTTTCTGCCGGCGTTAATATTTTTGCTTTTCCAAGGTGGTGCTTGCCGGTACGATATAGATGAATGCCCTCTTTTTTAATATCCGCAAAAAAATAATGCCCTTCGTTAATTCGATGTCTTACCTCGCTGAAAGTGTGATAGATTATACTTAACGGCGTTTCTACCTGTTTCGTCGCTTCGATAGCATTTTCTACTCTGCTATGTGCATCGTAATTTTCAGCCACCTTTTTAGATTTGATAGCGACAAGTATATCAAAATCCGATTGATAAACATGAGTAACATGCCCTTCGGTATATATATCGTCAACCTGCTGGCCGCGGGCATAGCTGCCGAACAAAACGATCATCCGAACATCCGGGATCTTTTCCAGGATGATGTCCCTTATCAGTTCCAGTTCTTTCCGTTTACCTTCCGGCAAATGTGCTAAAGATTTCTTCATTAGGTGATATTATGACACAGCAGATATAAAACTCAAAGTAAAAAATATAAATAAAAAAGGCCCTGTGTTTTTTTGAGGGCCTTTTTGGTTTATGATTTGTCACTGAGATTAGTTGCAGATGGTTTCTTTGTTTTGGCTTCGCAGGTTTTTTAGCAGGTGGTTTTCTACTACTACGTCCCAACTCATTTGTTTTGCTAAATCGTAGCCTGTGCGAATCATTTCTTCGGTTTCGGCGTCGTTTTTTGGTAGAGACTGGATTATCTGCCTGGCAATGTCGGCGCTTACCCTGCTTTCGACTTCGTTACGGACCGTTCGGTCCATCTGCAGCAGTTCCCAAAGGTCGGTATATTCTGCCTGGCCGTCCAAATAGGTGTAGTCAGCGACTATGACGTTTTTACAGCTTTCGCCGTTAGATACCTCATTGACGAACCCGGCGCATCCGCAGACGTTGCTGATAACGCAGATACCGCCGAAAGTCAAAGGCTCAAGCTGAGCGATACCGAACGGCTCATAAATGCTCATTCCAAATTCGACGTCACTGCCCCTGCGAATGTCCAGGAACGTCATATCTTCCGGCATTGCCTGTCCGCAAAACCTGCGATAAAAGCCGAACTGGTTTATGAAAACGATCTTAATATTCTGGCTATGCGAGTTAAACTGCTGTATCGCGGTATAGAATCGTGCCTCACCGCCGGAAAGGTCAGGCCAGCCCTCTCGATGGGCTATCGGCCATCCGTATTCCGCTTCCATATTGTGAATATCAACGCCCTCTCGCTGGGCAACTTCGGTTGACAGCAGAAACATTACCGCAGTTTTGTCGGTACCTGCCAGGTGCCTGTCCACATTCTCAAGCACTCGCAAGTCACGCCATAGGCCTTTGCTCTGCACAAGCCTTGTTACGTGAGTAAATATGTAGTCGGGCCTGAACTTGAGCAGGTTTTGGCAATACTGCTGTAACCTGGCCTTTGATTCGAGCCTTTCCGCAAGGTCGATCTGGTAGGCGGGTATACCGTTATAGACGGTTTCTATATTCGCGTCTTTAAATTCCGGCGAGAGAAAGCTTAGCTCCCTGGCTGTATAATCACCAACCGCGCAGATCGAGTCGCAGTGTTTCGATGCCTGAACGAGTGGATGTTTGAAGAAATCATTCTGGTCGCCGAAGACATCTTCGACATAAAGATCGTCGTTGCAGCCGAGCTGCATGGCATTGTAGAACATTGTATCATGTCCGGGATGGGCCTCGACGATCCGACGCATTGTCGCGACTTCGTGTGCGTAGAAAACCGTTCTGAAATCGCAGTCGTGATCGAGCATCGCCATCATCGCTGTCGGCATTCCCATAAACTCGTGGGATATGATAGTTGTCTGCTCGGCGGCGGCACCGATACCCTTTAGAGCGGCCATGGCAGGCAGAGCTAATCTTACATATTCTTCATAGTCCCAGAGATGTTGGTATAAGTCACTGCGAATGCCGAATTTCTCGAAGAGTTGTCTTTTTAATTCGTTGACAGGTTCGTTGTACATGGACTTTACATCTATCAGAATAACTTCCGGCGAGCTTGTGATACCGGTTTGAGTATCTACGAATGTGCGCCTGCCATAGATAATACTAACGTTGTATAAGCCTTCGATCTTTTGAAAAACCGTTGCGTACTTTGAAGTAGTTAATCCGTCCATCGAAGAGTATAGAACTTCGCCATCGTCGCCAAGGCGATTTAAAACCGAACCTTCAGTACTGAACAAAGGGCCAATAACAATGGAACGTTTGACCTCCTTTAGATATGCCTGGCTGGTGAAAAAGCCTTCCAGAACCGCACCAATACCGCCAATTTTCGCTTTGGCTTCATGCGTCACGTGAGCTATCGTCATTGAGCTGGACATAATAAAATCCCTTCCTCTTCTTCTAATTGTTGCTGGTTATCATTTAAACTGTTTTCCTCTAACTAAAACTTAAGAAACAGTTTCATCGCAGCCAAGTAGAAGTGACGTTGAAATGAATTATTTTTTACCGCCCGAAAATAAGCTCGCGCATATGCAAATGGCCCCCATTTTTTCGGGCGTTAGAATTGATAAATTATCATCGGTCAGTTTTGAGGGTGTATTTCACTGCGCAGGGCTCTTATCAGGCCGGCAAGGACTTGGGGGGGGATGTCAGCGAGTTCCGGCTCGGGGATCTCGCTAAGGCCTATGCGATCGAGGATATGTATCGTCCTGTCACCACATGGTGCTATGAACGCTACGAGTTTTTTGGCGGAATCGAGCTCACCGTCAGCGGTTTGTCGCAGATAGAGAATAATATCTTTGGTCAATTCTTTTTCGCTCAGCTGGGCGGCAGAATTTATTGGACCATTCTGTCCTGTCGGTTCTTCTTCCTCCTGAAGTAGATCGTTTCTGAGTTGATAGGTCTCTGCCATTAACTGCTGTTGTTTTTTCTGGTCAGCCTCATCTATTGGCGTCAGTTTCAATTCATCCTCGCCGCCGCCGCTGCCGCTGAGATTGGGAATATATACTTTATTGTGACAGCTTGGACATTTGGCCCATTTGCCGCCGGTACCATCCTTTGCCTTTATCTTTTTGCCGCAATGCTCACAATGAAACTGGATTCCCATTTTTTTCACTCCCTGATTCGTATCATATGTCATTTCGAGCGAGCCATAAGACCATCTTCCTGTCATTTCGAGCGAGCCAAAGGCGAGTCGGGAAATCTCTTTTAAAATAGTCCCGCAAAGCGGCTCCGCAACTTAAAACTCAAAATTAAAAATTCAAAACTATTTCCTTTGCCCCTGTCTTTTAACTTTTCTTGTATTCCGCTGACACCTCGGTAGTAATTCCGCCTCGCGGTGTAAATCTCGATGTCACCTTCATCCATCTCGGCTTAGCTGCCCCTGCCAGGTCGTCGAGTATCTCGTTGGTCAAGGCTTCGTAAAAAATACCCTTGTTGCGATAACTCTGCATGTAGAACTTCAGACTCTTTAGCTCGACACAGAGCTTATCGGGGCAGTATTCGATAACGATCTCGCCAAAATCGGGCTGACCTGTCACCGGACAAACGCTGGTAAACTCCGGACACCTGGTGGTAATAGTATAATCCCTATCAGGAGCCGGATTCTCAAATAATTCAAGTTTGGGTTTTTCACTCATTTATTTACTCTCGCAAAAATAACTGTAAACCAATATAATAAATATTATTAACTTTTTCAAGAAAGAGAAGCTGTGAGCGAAAAAAATAAAAAAGCCGTTATCCTGCTAAGTGGCGGCCTGGATTCGGCGACAACGCTGAGTATTGCCACCTCGCAGGGTTTTGACTGCTATGCGTTAACCTTTAGTTACGGCCAGCGGCACAAAATAGAGCTTGAAGCAGCGAAAAAAATAGCTGTATCAGCGGGCGTTATCGAGCATCGCATCATCAATATCGATTTAGGCGCTTTCGGCGGCTCAGCTTTGACCGACCCGGATATCGAAGTACCTAAGGATCGAGACAACCTGGAAGATACCGATAAGATACCGCCGACTTATGTGCCTGCCAGAAATACGATATTTCTCAGCTACGCACTGGCCTGGGCCGAAGTTACGGAAGCGTTCGATATATTCATCGGCGTAAACGTCACCGACTATAGCGGGTACCCCGATTGCAGAGCGGAATTTATCACCGCATTTGAAAAAACCGCTAACCTCGCCACAGCCGCCGCCATCGAAAATAAAGGCAGATACCAAATCCATACGCCGATCATCGAAATGACCAAGGCCCAGATAATCCAGACAGGCACAAAGCTCGGCATCGATTACAGCCTAACCCACAGCTGCTACGACCCCGATGAAAATGGAAAAAGCTGCGGCCGATGCGACTCATGCAGACTAAGACAAAAAGGCTTCGCCCAGGCAAAAATTAAAGACCCCATCAAATACCAGAATGGAGAATAACAAAATGCAGGAAGATAAAGAGCAGGTACAGGAACCACAGAAAAAGAAAACAGCTTTAAAAATTATTGGAATAACCCTAATGGTGATATCTTCTCCGGTCATTTGCTTTTTGGGAATTCGGTGGCTATTTTCTGTTATTGTATATAGTTCCACATATATAATGCTTGTTACATGGACGGCTTCTTTGCTAATATTGGCAATTGATGTTGTTTGGGTCGTAATACAAAAAAGAGCTTTTTCTAAGAATAAAAGAGTAATAATTTCAACATGGTTATTATTCCTTTTCTCTGTTATTTTCTTTACCTATTTGTGGTTTGGCCGTGCTTTACATAATATATTGTGAATTAAAAATTCGAAGCAGTTATCAACATAATTAAATCAAGCATATTTTAATCTATTAGGAAAATGATTAATGGCAAATGATAATGAACAATCATATGAGAAAAAGAAACAAGACAATGTTTTGAGCCCTTTTGAAATATCATTGATGGCAGTGTTTTCTCCTGTGATTTGGTGGTTGACTATTAAATTGTTACTTATCGACTATTACTGGTCAAATGAATCTATTCTTGCTTGGTTGACAATTCTCTTAATACTTGGTTTTGGCACTATATGGATTAAGTTGCTAAGAAGATTTTTACCTAAAAATATAAAGACTATAATTCTAACATGGTTATTGCTTCTTTTTTCAACTACCCTCGTGCTATTTTTGTTAATAAGTCTTGCCTTAATGAATATGACATGGTGAATTAAAGTTGTGATATAAATAGATGATTCGAATAGTCGAAATATTTTATTCTTTGCAGGGTGAGGGTTTTCTGGCGGGTCGGCCCAGTGTGTTCATCCGCCTGGCTGGTTGTCCGCTGCGGTGCGGATACTGCGATACCAAATATGCATGGGATGAGTCGGCGGGTAAGGATTACAGCATTGAACAAATTGTTGAGGCTATCGAAAAATACCCTGCTGAGTTCGTAGTAGTTACCGGCGGTGAGCCTATGGTCAATCCAGAACTTGGCAAGTTAGTCACTGCGATAAAAGCAGTTGGCAAACACATAACGATTGAGACGGCTGGCATTGCTTTTGCAACTGACTTGGCGTGCGATCTTATGAGTATCAGCCCAAAACTAAGTAATGCGACACCTGACGGGCTGGATGTAACTGTGTTGCGGCAGTTGGTCGAAAGTTACGAATATCAATTCAAATTCGTTGTCGACCGCCCTGCTGACATTGATGAGATAGATCAAACGCTTACGCAAATTCCCAATGTCGATATGGCTATGGTAATGCTGATGCCCCAGGCAACGAGCAGAGCCGAATATTTAGAAAAAGCACCGATGGTCGCCCAGCTTTGCAAACAGGCTCACTTAGCCTTTTCCCCGCGTCTGCAAACGATACTATGGAACAATGAACGGCAGTTTTGAGTTTTTAGTTTATTGACCGCGATTTTTTCAGTTTTGTATTGACAATCAATTATCAATTATCGATAATCAATTTTTATTCGTCGCCCGGGTGGCGGAATAGGCAGACGCGCTAGCTTGAGGGGCTAGTGACCTTCGGGTCGTGCTGGTTCGACTCCAGTTCCGGGCAATCAATTCCTACGTTAGGCCTAATCGCTGTGCTTCGTCGTATAGACCGTAGCGTTTCATCTTTTTGAATAATGTTGTGCGGTTTATTTGGAGTGCTTCGGCGGTCTTTTGCCTGTTCCAGTGGTTGGCTTCGAGGGCCTGACGGATAAAGTTCTTCTCCGGCACACCCATCGCATCCTTAAGGCTCATCGGCTGATACGCCTGCTGCTGTCGGCTCTGGTCGAGCTTGACCGAGTTGGGCAGGTCTTCGGGGGTAATGTATTTGCCTTTACTTAGAAGTACCGCCCTTTCGATCACGTTTTCCAGCTCGCGCACATTGCCCGGCCAGGAGTATCGCTCCATATACTCGGTAGCTTCGTTGGTAATACCGAGTTTGTAACGGTTGTGCCCGGTGCCGTAAATCCGCAGGAAATATTTCGCCAGGAGCCCAACATCGCCGACACGATCGCACAATGGCGGCAGATTTATCGACACCACATTGATCCGGTAATACAGATCCTCACGGAACCTGCCCTGCTTGACCTCATCAGCCAGGTCGCGGTTGGTCGCTAATATGATCCGCGTATCGACAGTTATAGTTTTATTGCTGCCGACCGACTCAAACTTTCTGTCCTGCAGGACCCGAAGCAATTTTATCTGAAGTGCTGCTGAGGCATTTGATATCTCGTCGAGAAAGATCGTTCCGCAGTCAGCTGCGAGAAATTTACCTTCTTTATTTTTGATAGCACCGGTAAACGAGCCCTTAACATGACCGAAAAGTTCGCTTTCCAGGAGAGTATCCGGAAGAGCGCCGCAACTGACCTCCACGAACGGCTTATCGCAACGGTCGGAACGATGGTGGATCGCGCGAGAGAGCATACTTTTGCCCGTACCCGATGGGCCTGTCATCAGGATAGTTGTTTTGCTGTCGGCTACCGAATCGACAAGGTCGAAGATTTTCGCCATTTTGTAGTCGTGACTGATTATGCTTTCAAGGCTGTACTTCTTTTCGAGCTGTAGGCGAAGGGCCTCGTTTTCGCTCATGAGTGATTGCTGCTTGATCGCTCGTTCGACCCCAAGCAGTAATTCGTCATCGATGATCGGCTTGGTCAGGTAATCGTAAGCGCCTAACTTGATAGCCCTTACCGCGCTCTCGATCGTGCCGTAACCGGTTATCACGATCACCACGGTCTGCGGGTATTCAGCGCGTATAATGTCCAGCAAGTCGAAGCCGTCACCGTCGGGTAAATTGATTTCCGTGATCACCAGGGAAAAGCTTTGCTTTTGCAACTGCTCCTGGGCAGACTTTAAGGTTTGGGCTCCTTTGGTACCGAAGCCCTGCTGCGAGAGGAAACCCCGCACCGAATCGAGTATGATCTTGTCGTCGTCAACAACGAGGATACTTTTTTCTTCTGCCATACCTATATAATACGCATAATTTAGGGCGATGTCAAGTTAAAACGTTGAAAAAAAACAACGCAATGATGATTTTAATAAACTCCCAAATTAGCAGAATCAGCTTTTTTCGTGCAAAATCGCAGATTAGTGCTTACCAGATGCCCTGGAAGACCTCTTCGGCGGGGCCTGTCATGTAGACGCAGTTGTCATCCTCGCAGAAGTTCAGCTCTAACGCCCCGCCGGGTAGCTCCGCTGTGCAGACTCGCTCTACTCGGCCGGTCAGTACAGCGGCTACGCAGCAGGCGCAGGCACCGGTTCCGCAGGCGAGGGTAATACCACTGCCGCGTTCCCAGGTACGCATTCTAAACTCTGCTGGGCCAACGATTTGGACGAAGTGGACGTTGGTGCGGTTGGGGAACAGAACGTAGTTTTCGATTACCGGGCCTATCGCTTCGAGATCGATGGCGTCTACGGCTTCGCAGAAAAATACCGCGTGGGGATTGCCCATGGATACGCAGGTCATCAGTAATGTCTGCTCGTCTATTTTCAATGGCTCGTCGATCAGGCTCTCGCCGTCGAACCTGACCGGTATATCAGCCGGCGTCATGACGGGTTGGCCCATGTTGACGCAGACCTTTTCGACGATGTCGTTTTCGTCTGTTAATAGGCCGACGGTCAGGATGCCGTTACCGGTTTCGATGTTCAATGATACAGGCAATGGCGGCTGGCCGGGCACGGAAAATGAGTCGCCCGCTGTAGCTAATTTGTGTTCGTAAACGTATTTGGCGACGCATCTTAGGCCGTTACCACACATTTCAGCTTCCGAGCCGTCCGCGTTGAATATCCGCATACGAGCGTCAGCGGTTTCCGATGGGCAGATAAGGATCAGGCCATCGCCGCCGATACCTTTATGCCGATCGCTGACGATAGGCGCAAGGGCAGCTGGGTCGTCGACTGTTTCTTCGAAGCAGTTAACGTATATATAGTCGTTGCCAATGCCGTGCATCTTAGTAAATCGCATAATCCAATTCTCCTTGGTTTAGCGAAATAGTATACCGCCAACCCCACAGAAAATCAATCGAAAAAACCAACCCCCATTAACACCATTTTTTGTTAGTTTTTTGTTTTTTTTGTTAGCCCCCTGCACTGCAGGGGGTTGCTTTTGCAGGAGGTTGCTTTTGCAGGGGGTTGCTTTTGCAGGGGGTTGCTTTTGCAGGGGGTTGCTTTTGCAGAGAGTTGCTTTTGCAGGCTTTTTTTAAAAAGAAACCCCCGACAGTGCCGGGGGCTAACATTTCAATCTTTGTGCTGCCGCACATACTTAATTTTATTATTTAGTTCCCGTTCATTGTAACAGTATCTTTTATCAAAGCCTTTGGTCCACACTTCGTTATCAAAACCGAATTTTCTTAATTCTATTGTTGCCGCCTTTTTGAATCTCCCTACCGAATAATTACATTTTGAACCAATACTTTCAACAACAACATGAACATGATTACTGCATATTGTTATTGCGTGAACTTTCTGACCTATTTTGTATGCCTCTTCAAGAATTGCATTTTTCACTCTTTCCCGCAAGTCTTTAGAAATTCTTACTTCCTCATGCTTAAGTGATTCGTTATTAGATTGTTCTAATTTTGGATTACCCTCCAGGATACTTCCATCCTTAACATACCCCCTTTTATCCCCCTGCAACCACGTCCCATACGTAGTCCAAGTCGCCATAAACCCGATCATTCCACCCATAACCAACACCCCACATAAATTAAATTTTGTTAGCCCCCTGCACTGCAGGGGGTTATCTTTTCACTCCACTTTACCCTGCACTGCAGGGGGTTCCCGTTCTTTTATTCTTACCACCATGCCCCACAAGGAGTTGCCTTTATCTTTTCTGTTAGCCCCCGGCACTGTCGGGGGTTCTTCCTTTTACCAGCACTGCAAGGGGTTCCCTCGTCCCCCAATATGTCATTCCTGCAAAGGCACGAATCCACATATACAAATAAAGTGATCATCCATAAAACTCTAGTTTCCCCTGAAGGGTATATCAGATCGTTTCACCTCTACATTTTCATATCCGTTTTCATATAAAAACATTTTAGCTGCAAGCACAGCCTCTTCCTGATGTTGCATCGGGCCGATTATTATATTCTTAATCGGCAAAAGTTCTCTTTCTTGTTCCATTTCCATAGCTCTAATAATTCGCTTTGTTTCAATTTGAGACTTATTTTTTACCATCTTTTGTAATTCTACCCTCGTTTTGGGATTCTTTGGTATAAAAAATTTAACGTATGGAACCGGAGCATTGAACATATTGTGGTTTCGAAAATATATTGCTGGTTGATCACAAAACATTTCTGGAGAATTAGGGAACGATTCCCACGATAAATTAGCCATAACAAACAATCGTATTTCTTTTTCAGATTTATAATGCTTATTTTTCAATTTCGCCCTTGCCGCATATGGTATATGAGCAAATGCACCATCCTTATATATTTCACTTTTTATATCATTAAAGCATTCATTTTTCCATTCTTTCAAATTGTCTTGACGGACAACCCACCTTTTAATATCTCTCTGACTGTAAACACATCTGAATAAACTAAAACTATTTTTCTTCAACATTTTAGCGTCAATGCCTATGCAATAATTCCCATATGCGCGAAATTGGTCGAGAGAATTACTACCTTTACTAAAAGAAGCAAGGTAATAATTTTGGGTATATTCTTGCCCGTATTCTCGCGGTTTATCTTTAAAGGCGTCAAACAACTTTGGATTCTTAAATTCAACACTTTTGAAGACATCACTGCCTTGAAGCAGACTCCTTAATTCTGTTTTGTCGTTAACAAAAAGTGTATTTGTCATCCATATCTCATTACTTTCTACTATACCTTTGAAACCCTTGACATTTGTATAATGGTATATTGTATCTATAACTTTGTCTTTAATCTTATTGTGAAGTTTTTTCATAACCTCAAAACACTTGTCAGAATCAAAATTAGACATACACGTAGCTCCTAATTGATAGAAAACCAAGAACAGTCCGCCGCATAGTGGCCACCTGTTTATATTTTCTCCATAGCCGACATTATGGCTGATTAAAACTGCATAGTAAAGACAAAAGTCAAAACAAAAAAATCCATCCCTGTAAATCCTGTAATCCTGTCTAAGTTTTCAGTCTTTACAAATAGTAAACTTGTGCCCGCGAAGGCAGGTATAGTCCATAGTCAATTGTAAATTCTTCCCTGTCAACTAAAAAACTCAAACCAGTGTCCCCCTCCTGTCACCCTGACTAAAGAAATCGATCATCTGCGCAGGTATGCGCGCAAAAACGCAAAAAACCGCCCTTTTTGCACACTTTTTTGCAAAAAACAGCGTACTTTTTGCGCATTTTTGTAAATTTTTGCGCTTTTTTGCAACTTTTTCCACTTTTACCTGCGCAAATGATTGAAAAATTCCTCGTTTTTAGCCCAAAAATGAAGGGTGTTGCAGGGGTTAATATTTTTATTAATCCTTGACAATACTATTGTCCGATAGTTAATATGGGACGGTAAGGTAATTTAGGGGAAAGGTAAACCGAAAGGAATTGGTTAAAATGCAAGGGACGACTAAAATGAAGGAACTATTCACGACCGGCGAAGCAGCTGTGGTCTGTAAGATCAGCCAGCAAACGATCATCCGTTGTTTCGATTCGGGGAGAGTCGAGGGTTTTCGCGTGCCAGGGTCGAAATTCAGGCGTATACCGCGCCAAAGCCTTATTAAGTTCATGAAGGAAAACAAGATACCGATGGGCGATCTGCGTTCCGGTAAGCGCAAGGTCCTGATAGTCGACGATGACCTCGAGATCGCAGAACTGATCGCTGACGTGCTTATCCGTGACGGGCGGTTCGAAATTAAGACGGCTTCGAGCGGTTACGAAGCTGGTGTACAAACTCAGCGGTTTCGGCCTGACCTGATACTTCTGGATTATATGCTGCCCGACGTCAATGGCAACGTGGTCTGCAGAACCATTAGACGCAATCCGGATTTTGAAAATATCAAAATAATCATCATAAGCGGTGTTGTTAAGGCTGATGAGATCGAGGACCTGCTGGAATCCGGCGCGGAAGGTTTTATCAAAAAGCCATTCAATATAACCGATCTTACGAATCAGATCACCTCGGTTCTGAGTATGAACGAGTAGCAACTCTAACTGACCAATGGCCAGTTAGAGAATGTAAAAATTAAAAGTTAAAAGTCAAAATTGTTGAATCCCGATAAATCGGGATGATTGGTTTTATTGTTGTTCCTGTCCAGTTTGAATCGGTGCAGGGTGAGTTTGGGTGATGAAGGGTGATGAAGGGATGTCGCAAATAAATATTGCTCATCAGTTTGAGCTTATCGCTCATAGGCTGGATAGTCTTTCCGTGTTGGGGTCGGTATCTGCGCGGGCCTTACCTCTGCTCTTTCAAGAGCCGTTACCAGCTGAGCGGTTAGCGGAAATAATCGAATCAGATCCAGCTCTTAGCTGTGCAGTTCTTTCTTTAGTCAGCGAACGGTCGAACTATTCTCTGGCAGAGATTCTTAATACGCTTGGGCCGGAACTTATTCGTAAGGCGATCCTGTCGGTTCATATCGACCATAAAGCTGACCTGACAAAGGGTTTGCTGTTACACAGCCTTGCGGTTGCCTGCTGCTGTCAAGCGATCTCTGAGGTTGGGATTGCGGAAACGAATCCACGGCTTGCGTGGTTCGCAGGTCTGCTGCACGATATTGGTAAGCTGGCGATGTGTCAGGCGATGCCGAAGAGTTTTGCGCGTATCGTAGAAGAAGCCCGGTCGCAAGAGGTTGCCTGCCATAGCGTTGAGCAAAAGTATTTCGGTGCCGACCATACGGTTCTGGGTAAACGGCTGGCCGTCAAATGGCATCTGCCGGACGAGATAGTTGCGGCTATATGGCTTCATCACAGCGATGACGAGACGGTCGCCCGCTGCGCCGCTGATCCTGAGATTGTGCGGATCGTTCAGTTGGCTGACTCTATAGCTAAGCGATGCGATATAGGCGAATCGGGCAGCTTCGATACGCCTCAATTGTCTTTGGCTATTGTAGAATCGTCAGGAGTTTCCGGTGCGCAGATCGAGCAGATACGAAGTGAACTGCCAGGTATTGTAAAACGCAGATCGCAAGCTCTTGGATTGGATAGTTCGGGGCTTTCGGCAGAATCGTTTGAGGGGGTTTATAAATCTTTTCGCTCGCTGGATGAGGCGTATTGCAAAGTTAGTCGGCAGAATCGTGATCTGCAAACCGATTGCAGCAGAGGTGACTTTTTAACGGAATTTCTCTCGACGATAAATGCTGAGAGTAGTGTTTTTGAAATTGCTGAAAACTTCGCGCTGGCTTGGCAGAGGTTTTTCCAGACTGGGGCGGTGTGTTTGTATCTGGTAAGGGCTGGTGATCCTGGTTCGCTGGATGCGGCTATTGTTGAAAATCAACGTAACTGTAAAGCGGCTATCCTTGATGCCCCTTCGCAAATACCTGCGTGTATTGAAGATACCGGCTGGCTGTTCGAGCAGTTGGATATTGATTTTGAGTTGAGTCGGACCCAATTTATTCCGCTCATAGCAGACGATGCGGTGATCGGTGGACTCGTTTTTGAACAGCGGAATCCCTGCGATCAAGAGCAGATGCGCGAAAGCTTTGAATCTGTAAGTAGTTTGGCGGGTAAAGTCTTTGGGCTTATCCTTGCGTCGCGAAATAATCAATACCTCGCTGAAAGCTTAGCTCAGGGGACCGCTCAACCCGAGGTTAGTCAGGTTGTAGTCAAGCCTGAGCCTGAGGTTAAGCCGCGATCGGTGCTTGATGCTTTGGCGGAGATGGCAGCGGGCGCGGGGCATGAACTGAATAATCCGCTGTCGGTGATATCGGGACGGGCGCAGATGCTCGGGGATGCGGAAACTGAGCCTGGCAAAAGGCAGATACTGGCTCAGATAATTGAGAACGCCGCGGAGCTTTCAGCGATAATTGATGGACTGATGAGCTTTGCCGAGCCGCAGCCGCCAAGACTAACGCAAACAAATATCCGGCAGATGCTCGATGAGGCTACTCAGTTAGCCGCACAAAAAACCGGTCAGAGCCAGATCGATGTTCGTATGCAGATTGATGAACATGTGGAAAATATCTTCGTCGATTCGGCGCAGATGGCATCTGCGATCGCTAATGTTTTCGCTAATTCTTTAGAGTCATACGATGGCGGTAATGGGCCGATCGATGTCACCGTTAATCGCGGCAGCGGCCGGGTAGTGGAAATCCAGATAGCGGATAAAGGCTGTGGGATGGATGGTGAAACACTTAGCAAAGCGACACAGCCGTTCTTCTCGGCTAAGCCCGCTGGTCGAAAACGCGGCATGGGACTCGCCTACACCGAAAGATTGGTAAACCTCAATCACGGCTCAATGAAAATAACAAGCCAACCGGGCGCAGGGACAACAGTAACGATCCTGCTGCCGTGTAGTTAAATCGGCGATCATCAACTGGCACATCAGGGCCTGCTTTCGGTTTTTTCGGTTAAGAGTGAGTCGAAAAACCCCTTTTTTCTCAGGAACTGATAAAGATAAGATATTCCCACAAGTGTAACACCAGTAGCTAAAAATGCGGCGATGCGGTATACGTTTTCGATGTTTCTTGTGTCCAGGATAAATACTTTAATCAATAACAGCCCAAGCAATGCAATTGCAATGTATCGCAATATTCTTATCTTTCTATAGAATCCGATTATCATCAAGATCGCCGCGTATAAGGCCCACATTACAGATATATACATGTGTGCAAGGAACTGCCAATTGGGCAAATCTTCGGCAAAGCGATCGCGGTAGTACCAGTAGAGGTATATTTGTTCGGCGAGCAATATCCATAATATGAATACTGCGCCTAATGCAAAAGCTGTTGCGAAACCTTGAGTGTTTTGCTGGCCCTTAGCTAACAGCCATGCCGCTGTTAACAGTGCGATCACGAATAAAAGAGCTATTCCAAAACCTGTGTTTGTAAAGATTATAAAACTGTCATTATAAAAGTTCGTAAATGCGATGACCGTAAACATCGCACCAATGCCGGCTGTGATCGCAGCGGTGACCAATGAGACAATGCCTCTCGGACAAATAGGCCTGACAATAAACAATAGCATAGTTACGGTAAATATCAGCACCTGGCCCTTTAAGAAGAGAGGCTCTGACAATCTATCCGGCTGGCAATGCAAAAACCACTCCATAGTCGCCGCGGTAAAGAGTAAAATTCCCATTACTACATAAAAGGCCTGCGCTGCGGTTCTCCGATTATCCGGGGTCAATTCTGAGGTTCGTCTGTATAACAGATGACAGAAGTATGCCGCAGCTGCTACAAAGCACCATGAACCAAACTCGGGATTCAATACGAGAGCAAATTGGCCGTTGTGCAGGGGCCGGTTGTAGATCAGAGAACAGCAGCTCAGGAACAAGGCTATCGCGCCACTGACTTGTGTCAACTTACTGTGATAACGCAGGCCAATCAATGTCAGGATGACAGCTTCGGCTGACCAGGCAAGTGTTAAAGCGTACATTTTCAGGTACACAGGCACGGCAATTGTAATGAAACAAAGCCCTATCGCAAGAAAGACAGTTCTTAAATTCACGTCATCTTTGCATCGTTTTGAAACCAGTAACATCATAGCTAAATGTATCGCTGATAACGCAACCGTGCAAAGAGTAAGTGCCGTTCGATGGTGCTGGTAAAGAATCGTCCAAAGAAAATAAAATATCAAAAATGCGTTTGCCACCACAAGCAGTACGTCTTCCTTATGGGCATTGACTCTATTTATAAGCTCGTAAAGTATCGGCATTGCAATATATATGAAAAAGAAAACAACCAGGACAGTTATGGCAATGGGCATTTGTTCGGCAACGGTACCGGGAATTATCTGAGGCCTGTAGAATTTTTCAAACCAGGCTATGTATAAAAAATATGTCCCGACAAAAGCGAGGAAGTTCACAGCACGCCATTTTTTCCGATATGCGCAGAGCATGGCACCAACACTCAATATTAAAGTATATGAAAATAAAGGGATAGGCAGATTTTGCCCGGTTGATATGATCAAAGGTGTCACAAAGCCGCCAAGCAAACTCAAAAATGCGATTAATATCTCGTCCAGAATAACGGCATAAAACATCGCACCGGCTGTTACAATTATGGCCAAACTATAAGCCAGCTTTGAATCGATTAAACCATATAGTTGATAAGCAGTAAAGATCGCCGCGTAAAGAATCGCAAAGCCCAAAGCTGTTACTCCTTTGGCCACAACATCGTAACCTCGGCGTCTTGTTATCTCGCCAGAGGTTAAAGCTATTAACCCTGCAATTGCAACAATAATAATTCTCTGCAGTGGACTTAGCGAGAAATTTTCATAAGCATACTTAAGGAAGAATCCAATCCCGACAAATACAGTAATT
Source organism: Planctomycetota bacterium (assembly GCA_042569785.1). Lineage (GTDB taxonomy): Bacteria > Planctomycetota > Phycisphaerae > Sedimentisphaerales > Anaerobacaceae > JBHPGW01. Next base: position 24,741 of record JBHPGW010000016.1, read on the forward strand.
ACGCCGGCGATAAGAATCCACTTTGTGCCAATCTTCTGCTCAAGTAATATATCCGTTTTTTTAGTAGCGACGGCAAGCTGTAATATCGGCTCAGGTTTGATCTCTTGAGCGGATTCTCTTTGTATTGTCACCGCGGGGACAATTTGTTCTTTGGGCTCTGTGTGTGGTTCTTCTTCAACCTGCTCAACATCAGCAAGCCAAACCTGTTCGGTTGACGAATCTTTGCTGTCTAACCTGCGAGTAAGTGATTTGACCTTACTTGATAAATTCAGCACTATTATCAAGGCGATCGGCCCTGACACAAAACAACCTATAGCCAATAAGACCCCTAAGATGAAATAATCTTCCATTTGACTCACTCCTTTGTTTGATTATTGTTTTTTGCTTTTTGGGCGATTTTTCTCAGGGTCATTATGTCTAATTTTCCTGAGCCGAGGGCTGGGATCTCTTTTATTTTTATGTAGTTGTCTGGGCGGGGTTTCCAGATGTTGGGCAGGTTGCTTTTTGAGATTATCTCGTGTAATTTTTCGGCGTTGCCTGCTTTTTCCAGGTGCAAAACTATTAGCTCTTCGCCCCTTTTAGGGTTCGGCACGCTGGTGACAGCGATCAACTGCTCGTGTGTATCAAGAGCTTCGAGATAAGCCTGCTCAATGGCTATGTGCGGAACCATCTCGCCTGCTATCTTGCTGAATCGCGAGAGCCTGTCGGTTATGGTTATGAAGCCATCATCGTCGATGCGGGCAATGTCGCCGGTATTGTACCAGCCGTCTTTTAGGACCTCGTCGGTTTGCTGTTTCTTATTTAGATATCCGAGCATAATATTAGGCCCTTTTACCATTAACAGTCCATCGCAACCTATGCCCAGTTCTTCGTTGGTCTCCGGGTTTACGATCCTGACGGTGACTCCTGGTATCGGCTGCCCGACGGTGCCTGGCTTATTGCCGACCTGAAATACGCCTCCGCTTCGAGTGTTCTCAAGGTTGAGCGAGACTGCCGGGGAAAGCTCGGTCATTCCGTAAGCCTCTAAAGGGCGAATGCCGAACTTTACCTCGAACGAATCGGCGATGCGTATTTGGAGTTTCTCAGCGCCGACTACCACTGACCGCAGCGTTGCGAAATCGTCAGGTTTGGCGCGTCTCAAATAGCTCAAAAGAAATGTCGGCGCTCCAAATAGTATTGTCGACTCGCCTTCGCGGACGGTTTGGCCGACGTAGGCACCGTCAAGTGGATTTGCAATGAAGGTTGCCGAAATTCCGCAGACCAGGGGCAGCCATAATGCGGCGGTGAATCCGAATGAATGGAAAAAAGGCAGTACCGCACAAATATCGTCGTAAGGGTTTAGATGGAATACGGTTCTCAGTGCCTCGATATTCGAGAGTATGTTGTGATGGCTCAGCATAACGCCCTTAGGCTTGCCGCTGGAGCCTGAGGAAAAGATTATCGTTGCCAGGCAATCGCCGTTGAATTTTCGCCGCCCTGTCAGAAACTGTTTCGGCAGTAACCTTGCTTTTATATAAGCAGTTAGTTTGTCGTTGGAGTTGACATCGTTTTTAATGTCCTCGATAAATACAAGGCCTGCCAGCGATTTAAAATTCTCGAATTTGTCAATGAATTTGCGTGAAGAAATAATTGTCTTTATGCCGCACTGGGCAATCGCTGAATTAATAAGGTCCCTTGAGCCGGTATAATTGAGATTAACCGTGACCTTTCCGGCCATAGTTACGGCAGCGTTAGCAAGAGCGGCGGCGTTCGATGGTGGGAGCAATATTCCGATCTTTTCGTGTTGGCCCGTGATCTTGCCAAGTTTGGTTTTTAGCGCGATCGCAGCGGTAAGCGCCTGTCCGAAGTTTAATTTTTTGCCGGTCGAGTCACTAATACAGTGACGTCGCCAGTTCTTGCGGGCAACGCGAACAAAGCTTTCGCCGAGTGAGATGCGTCTGGATTTTTTGTCCTGATAATAATCGCAGGATAGCTCGGCGACCTTTTGTCGAATTTGGTGAGCTTTCGAGTCGGCGGGCATGGGCTTGCCGAAGTGGATCGAGACTGGGTATGGGAACTTTTTGGGAAGGGTCGATAATGGTTTGCCGTGATAATAACTGAAGATACTTCCCCATGCTCCTCCGATATAAGTTGGGATCACTTTGTATTTTCCTGCCCTGGTGATGCGTTCGAAGCCTCCCTTAAATCCGAGCATCATTCCGTTTCTGGTCATTGCACCCTCTGCGAAAATGCAGACGGCAAGGCCACGCTCTATCGCGGCACGCGCCTTTTTCAGTGAGTGTATAATCCGCTTGGGCGGGTCGTTCGGTGAAATCGGAATGACCTTCATGAGTTTGAACAATGGTTTGAGCCTGCTTGAGTTGTAAATTTCTCTGTCCATGAGAAAGCGTATCGGTCTGGACTGAGTCGCTGCCAAAAGGGGCGCGTCTACCAGCGAAGCGTGGTTGCAAACAAACAGTACGCCTTGGTCGTCAGGTATATTGTCAATGCCGATGGTTTTAATACGATAGCAAAATCGTACGATCGTCAGGCATAGAAAACGAATTAGAAAGTCGGGCAACAAAATTACAGTCACAACCGTCAGGGCCAGCGTTATTCCTCCGAGAACAATAAATATTTGCGGTGACGCCATCGACAGGAAACGGTTGAAGAAATAAACGAGTCCTGAAGCAGCCAATACCCCTACCCAGCCGAGAAAGCTGGAAGCGGCGAGTACCTGGCCCCGATTTTGATTCGGACTGCGAAGCTGAATGAAGGCGTGGATCGGCACAATGAAAAGTCCTGCGCTTACTCCCATCAGCAATATGAGTGTAAGGCCTGTGTAAACATCGGGCCTTATTATGCCAAGTGCGATCGAGGTAAGTGTCAGGCCGAGAGCACCTAACGGGACGACTCCGAATTCGACGTTTCGCCCTGAGAGTCTGCCCGCCCAGAAAGCACCGAGGCCTATACCGACAGCGGCCGGCAAAAACAGGAAACCAGCCTGCGACTCATCGAAACCGAACCGCTCGATGCCGTAGGGAATAACAGTGATATGGATAAAAGCTGCGATCATTAGAAAATATGCCGAACCAATCACAGCCAGAAGTAAATCCTTGTCGTGTCGAATACCGCGAAGTGTCCGCCAGATATCAGCAACGAACAGGATCGAAGCCTTTTTGCTGCCGCCCGCTGGTGGTGTGGGGTGTATCAGCAGGCTCGTGATAAATCCTGATATGGCGATAGCAGCGCAGGCAAGAGCGGCGGCGCCGTATCGCTGACCTGTTAGATATAACAAAACCGGTACCGAGGCAGTCCCTGTTACGATGGCCATGTATGTCAGGGCCTCGATGAAACTGTTGGCTTTGGATAGCTGATCGGTCCTTACCAGTTCTGGTACGATTCCGTATTTTGATGGTCCGAAAAAAGCGCTCTGCGTCGCCATCATGAAAAGCACGATGTAAAGGGCCTGCATACTTTCTGCAGTGAAAGCGATGCAGCCTGCTATCATTACTACCGCTTCGCAGGCTTTGGCAGCGACGATGATGTTGCGTTTGCTGAAACGGTCGGCCAGGTTACCAGCCAGGGCAGAGAATAAAAGAAACGGCACGACGAATACCGCCAACGCCAACGCCGATACCTTACTGGCGGCTTCGGCGGTTTGCAGATGAATAATAAAAGCGATTATCAACAGCTTGAAGATGTTATCGTTGAGCGCGCCGAGAAATTGGGTAGCATTTAGCCAGCTAAATGAGCTCCCTAGTCTTTCTCCTGCGGTTTTCATGGTAAATTCCTTCCGGGTTTATTCTACCAGATATTACTGTTGCTTGTCCAGCTTTATTGCTTTGTTGCCGGTTGATAGTTTGGTGCTTGTATTCCAGCTGTTCGGGTCACCTGTTTCTTTGCCGCGGGCGAAACCGTATTCGAGCTTGCCTGTGCCGATGACGAGTTTGCTGTCGTCGAGGTGATAGCCCTTGGGGTATTTGCCGGTGATGGTGGCGTGGTACCACTTCCATGGGAAATTGTGGTCCTTTAACCGCTGGTCGATCTTTGTGATATCGATATTGTGCGCTCGGCTGAGGTCGTATTGCGTCCAGCCGAGCGTGTAATCTCGCGTGTAATAATGATCGATCCAGAAATTAGCGTCGGCCGGCATGTTAACATCACCGAGCTTTTTTTCGTCCCATAGCAGTGAGACGTAGGCGTCGAAAAAAGTCAGGTGTATGTCAGCGTTTGTTTCTTTGGCTAATATTTTAGCGGCTTCGCTTATTGCCCAGCAGCCGCTGGAGTGAGCGATCATGTGAATGTGCTGGAAGTCGCTTTGCATCTGTAGAATTTGCTCAGCCAGTTTAGGCCCTTCTGTATCCCTTGCGTTTTTAGCGGCTGTGGTTGCGTTGATCGTCCTGGCGCCTTTGGACCAATCGAAATAGCCGCACAGCCACGAATTCGAATCGGTTCGATCGTCAATTGCCGTCGCCATGTTCTCGACCCAGGTGCCCTGTCCCTTTTCGATCCAGCCATGCGTTACCACTACCAGGTTGGGCCGCTTAACCGGCTTCTCAGTGTTGATGATCTGGAGGCTGTTACAAAAGTTGCGAGTCGACGAAGCATCGCACGATGACGATAACACAGCTAACGCTGGAATCAATATAAATAATATTAAGCTAAGCTTTTTCATGTGTCTGTCTCCGATCTATATACGTTATGAACGTCGCTATGCTGCCAACAACACCAATCAGAAAACCGGCGGGACAAACCAGGGTCGCAATAATAAAAAATACCGCGTGCAAAAAATCCAGTAACCGATTCAATACGATGATCTCGGCAGCCAATTGTCCCAAGCCGTAGAACACATTATGCAGAACAACAAAAACAAAAAAACCGATCAGCGAGGCCGCCATGAGAATTAAAAAATATTTCACTTTTCGCCATGTGTGAACAATGGCAAGGATGAAACTGACAGCCGAACCATAGAAAAGCACCAGACCTGGCAGATTACCGTCGATCCCAATGATAATTGCCCCTGCAAGACAAACACAGCTTATCGCACCCCAAAGCAGTGTCGACCTTGGACAGTTTTTAATTCTTTTCGGACAAAAAAACCTTTTCATTTGTTTTCTCCTTTATTTCCAACTGCCATAGCAGAATGTTTTTTTTCTTTTTGATCAGCCGGTGCTATATTTAAATCATCAACTGGCGTCGCTTGAATAGGCGGCAGTTTATCTGGATCCAGTTCTTTCGCCTGTTTTTCCAATGCCTGGGCTCGGTCGTTATTTCCATGTTTTCGTTCAATGTCAGCTAATTCTCGCAAAGCAACTTTCCAGATAGCGGTCTTTTCTTCCGGACTCTTTCTCGGTCTTATTTCACAACGTGCCCTTGCCCCATATATAGGGTCCATCTGCTCTAATTTTTTTGCGTGTTCTTGGGCTTTGGATTTATTGCCACCGCAGTACCATGGAAGGCGGTCGTACAATCCCATAAGTTCCTGCCGGGCCTGGTGAAAATCGGGCTTTAACATTATGGCTTTTTCGTAACTTTTGATGACATTGATACTGTCGACAGGAACCGCGGGCATTGTCCATATAGAATGAGCATCGTAAACAACATTGTATGTCCCTATCCTGCCAGCCCAATAGTGGTATCGCGGATTAGCAGGATCAGCCTTGACAGCCTTTTTGATAGCCTTTTCTGCTAAGGTTAGCTGCTTCTTCATTGCTTTTTTCCTTTGCTTTAATGTCCCTTCGGTATGCTCAACACGATCCATAAGTGTGCAAAAGTAATCACGAGCTAATTCAAATTGAGCAGGACCGTTTCCGGGGTATTCGGCAACAGCTTTTTTCAAAAGTTCTATAGCCTTATCAACATTACCGGCCATCCTCAATTCAAACGCCTGCATAGCGACAGCCGCTTCGTTCGGGTCATTAACCGCCGAGAGTTTAACACTTTCACCACTCAACGCACATCCAGCCAATCCGACAATCGCACATACTAAACCAAACATAATTTTTCGCTTTTTCATTTATTTCTCCTTTCGTTTTGTTCATATATATATAGTTTGCATATTAACTTATGTCACAAAAAAACTTAATATTCCTTATCGTTCTTACTTATGTTACTGGTTTGGTGGATTTATGCCGTAAGTCCTGATAACATTTCTGATGCTTGCGTATTGGGCGTGCCATGCATTAGGACTATATCCACCTCCGAGAGTCATTATAACCGGCACGTTATTTTGTACACATGCATCAATCACCATAGCATCACGTTTGACAATGCCCTGTTCAGTCATCTCTAATGAGGCTAATGGGTCATCGGCGAGTGTATCGCAGCCTGCGACCAAAAACACAATGTCAGGCTTTGCTTGCTTGAAGAGCCTGGGCAGCTGTCTGGATAGAATATTCAAAAAAATCGCATCGTTAGTACCCGCTTTAAGTTCTATATCAAGATCGCTTCTCTCTTTCGGGATCGGATAGATATCATCCTGATGCATAGAAAAGGTGAAAGAGTTGCTGTCATCAGCAAGGCAGACAGCTGTACCATTACCCTGATGAACATCGAGGTCAATTATTAACGTTCTATCGATCTTGTTTTCAGCCTGTAACGTGCGGATAGCAATAGGGATATCTGCATATACGCAAAAACCTTCTCCATAATCGGGTTTTGCATGATGAAAGCCGCCGCCGATGTTGATGCCGATGCCGTGTTGTAGAGCCAATCTTGCAGCTAACAATGTTCCACCGCTGGAATGACGAAATGGACGATTTACACCCTCATCAACCATTAAAGCAGGTAATATCCCAACAGCCGGCGCCTCTAAATAGGTGGCTACTGTACGGGAATCTTTCAAGCTATCCAAAAACTCCTGGCTGTGGACACGCAGTATTTCTTTTTCTGTGATTGGGGCGGGAACATATACATCATCAGGTTTTAATAAAGCATCTTTGACTAACTGTTTATAAATCCGGTCGTATTTACACATATCAAAAGGGTGCAGCCGCTCCAAGCCAAAGATTTTTATATTATAATTTGCAGAGTAGACGATCACCAAACTGTCATTTAAAGCTCTGCCATCGCGAGGCTTATATATTTTGTTCCCGATTACTAATGAGCAACATCCCATCACAATTATGATCGATATTAAGACCAACCCAAACAGTATTTTTTTCTTTTCCATTTGCTTTCTCCTTTTGTTTTATTCGTATATATATAGTTTATATCTTAACTAATTGTTTAAAAAAACTTAAAATTTCTCATTTATATTTACCCGTCGCTTACGCTCTGGGCTCTGTTGTTATGTGTAAACGTCGGTTTTTGTTAAATTATGAAAGTTTGACGCGTATTTTTTCTAATGCTGCGATTAGTTTTTTTTGTTCTGCTTCGCTTAGAGGGCTCATTACTTTTTTTACTTCTTTTGCGTATAAAGGCTCGACCTTAGTTAGTAATTTTCTGCCTTTGGCGGTTAGTTTTATGATGTTGTATCTTCTGTCGTCGGGTGCCGCTGTGCGGACTACTAAATCGGTCTTTTCCATTCGGTCTATCAGCGAAGTGATATTGGCGCGGTTGACCAGCATCATATCGCTAAGCTGTGCCTGGCTCAGGCCGCCATCCTTATCGCTTTGACGCAGCAGCAGTACCATCAGATTGAACTGGACGTCGGTCAGGCCGAACGGGCGAAAAAAATCACTCGCGCTTTTTTTCAGACAGGAAGCTGTGTAATAAATATTCAGCAAAGCTCTGTGCGGTTTCAATAGTATTGGATTTTTTAAGCCTAATTCCTGTTCGAGTGCCATTATTTAACTCCTTATTTACTTACTTATATACTGTTCATATATATATTATTGCATACTTAACTAATTTGTCAAGCTTTTTTTTGAAAAAAAAATAAAAAAATTATTTTACCGCGGAGTACGCAAAGGACGCAGAGAGAAAAAAAGAAAACCAGATTTCTCCACTACGGGCCACTTTGTGGCCCTTCGGTCGAAATGACATGGTCGTGATTGGCAATATAACTTCTTATCTGCCGGTTAGTTGGCGTATTACTTCTATTAGTTCCTGTGTGCTGTCTCGGCCCCTGCCATTGGCTCACCCATGATGCCTGTGCCGATAAAGCCTATCCTTGTTTTGGGCATTGTTAGATGACCTCAAGTCGGCGGAGTATCGTTCTTGTCCATCGGCAGCTTCGGATCTGTGCGAGGATAAGCCATAATACGATCAGCAGCCAATAGCCGGTGTAACGGAGATAATGAAGTACCATTTGAACGATGTCACTATCTTTAACCGAATCGAGAGCCTTTAGCAATTCATCCGGCGTGTACATTGCTCCGACGATCACGCCGCCAAATAATCTCTGCCATGGCAGCAGGAAGACCACCATCAGCAGCGAGAGGAAGAAGGCTCTTGAGATATGATTTATTCCTCCGAGTCTGCCGAGCAGCGAAACTTTTAAGCTGAACAGTATTGCCAGGCAATAAAGCACAGCAGCCGCTATAAGCACAAAGTTTAAGACTCGGATGAGCCAATTCATATGTTGGGTTTTTAAGTTGAGATCGATAATCACTTTTTTTGGTTGGGTTTGTGCTTCGGTCGGGTGGTTCGAGTCAACGACTATTGCGGCAGTTTCATTAGCGTCTGAAAGTTCGTGCTCGGGGGCAGGTGTATTGGGTTCGGCGGCTTTGGTCACTATAGGAGTCTGCACAACTGGTTCGTCTTTGACAAGGCCCCTGTCGAGTACCCAGAAGCTTACCTGCAGTAATAGGAGGCATAACAATGTAACTATAAAGAGCAGGTTCTTCCAGCCTCTAAAGACGCCAACGGCTTCGAGACAATCGGTCGTGTCTATCAGATTGGTCTTGTTATTTTGATTTTCGTCCATTTGGATATCCCTTATTCAAACTCAATTTATCAGTTAAGACTTTCGGCCTATATCAATACGCCTGCCGTATTATCAGGTTTAGTAAAAATATGTGCAAGTAATTTATTTTGTAAATCGCTTTGGGAAATCGCTTGTCAGGCCGATCTTTGTCATGTCGATCTGTTTAAAGCCCAGCTTTAAAGCGGGTGAGCCGGGCTTTAGTCTGAAATCGCCATTGTCCATATCGACGAATAGAGGGTCGGCTGAAATGCTGTGGGTTTCGATGCCGTTTTTGCGTTCCTTTTCGATATGCCTTGTTCCCCAGTTCGGATCTTCTGAGTTGAAATACAGATTATAGTCAGCGTCGTTGTCACTTAGCTTAGGATCATTTGGCCTGGGCTTTTCTCTCCATAAACTTACATGCTGATCCTTATTGCGGGAATAGATGATATTACGCTGAATAATCGCCTCGTTAATGGGCGGATTTTGTAATGAGATGAATCCAAGTGTCCATTTACCTGAATCAAGGTCGGCCATAATATTATTAATTACGTCGTTATCTCCCTTTATAGCGATACCGACCCCAAGTCCGCCGTTACGGTGGATGATGTTGCTCTGGATCAAGGTTCCATGCTGGTCATCATCGCAGCGGAGCCCTTCACCCATAAATTCGATAAGGTTGTCGTGGACAAAGTTTTGGCGAACAATATTACCAGCTCCGGCACCTGAAACGTATACACCATTGCCGTCTCCGAGTTTTTCCATGATGTGGTGTATGTCATTGCGTTCGATGATATTATTTCGGCTGTGCAAAAACTGCCGACGTATGTTCCAACTGTCGGGGTTAATTTTGCTAAGCTCTTCGTCCATATTTTTTCCGAGTACTTTATCGACTTCGTGCCATCGGATCGTCTTTGAACATTCCCCTTCGCCGGTGCGATCCCAGATTATTCTTCCGCTGGCAACGATGGCAGTGTATGGCAGGTTGTGCAGGAGGTTATTAGCAATGTGGTTTTCTCCGCTTTGCCATGCGAAGATGCCGATACCGCGCCAGTAACGTTGGCCTATATGATGAATGTGATTGTTGTAAACCACGTTGCGTTTATTGACGTTTTTGGTGCCTGGTCCGTAACCAGCAAGGAGAATGCCTGTTTCTGCTATGTTGTCGATCTTATTGTTGGCGATGCGGTTGTTCTGGCAGTGCAGGTCGAGACGGATAGCTGAGCCTTCGCTGTTAGTGAATCTGCAGTTCTCGATGATGCAGCCTTCGGCTCCGCGGAAACGAACGAGAGCGGTAGGCCTATCGAACATTTCCCAGTCGTGCTGCAAGCCCCAGCCGATCTTGTCAGCTTGCCACTGATAACGATCGCCCTGAGTAAACGTTATGCCTTTAAAGACAATATTTTTTACCGGCTTATCGACAGGGCCATCGTAGTCGATGTCACCTTCGACTCGGATCAGTTCTGTCAGTTTGGGCGCTACTATATTATCCGAGGGCTTGTCACCGGTTGGCCAAAGATATATTTTTCGTGTTTGCGTATTGACCACCCATTCGCCAGGCTCATCGAGTGCTTCGAGAACGTTTTCCACGAAGAGAGTGCCTGATTCAAAAGTACCGTAGGTATACCATATCTGCCCCAACTGATAAGTCACAGGTACCGCTGTCTTTGCAATGGCCTTCTTTTCATCTACCGACTCTAAAGTCAGGATACTAACGCTCCAGGCGACAGAAGGAGCGATAACAATTTCGACGTCACTTAGGTTAGCGTAGTTTTTTATTTTGCCCTTTGGGAACTTTAGCAAAGATGCAGGGCCATCGCGGGACTTGGATTTCTCCGCAGGGAAGAAGCCTTCACTTCGTGCTCGCGGCAAAGATACCGAACCGTCATAAAGAGCGGAAAACCAATCTAAGCTTTCGGGGATATCGGCTACCCAGATATTTTTCTGATCGGATTTTTTCCAGCCAGTGACTTTTACACCGGGCGTCAGGATAGGCTCTTCGGATGGATAGTTTTTGTAGATGACTTTGTGGCCTGCTTTGGCGCCGTCTTTTAGGCCGAACATAACTGTTTCACCGATAAAATGCTCACCGCCTCGCAGCATTACGATGATGTCTCTGTTGGCACCAGTTAATTTACCGCGAACCGCGTCACGAGCCCTGGCCAGAGTTTTGAAAGGCCCATCGGTAAGGGCCTTGTTTGGAGCGGGTAATGTCCCTGACCATGAATCGTTGCCGGTCGGCGAAACATAAAAGTCGGCCCTGCTGCTTTGTTGAGAATTACAGCCGAGGAAACCAAACGAAACAATTGTTAATACTACAATGACAAAGATCGTACGATACATTTTTTCTCTCTTTATAAAAAACCGTGATTAACTTTTCTGTACTTTTTTTAGCTTTCGCAGTACCAGCACCAAATATAACACAATCGCCGCGACCCAGCAAGCAATACATACACTTTTTACCTGTGACTGACTTAACAGTCGATATAGGGGTTTTGCATTACTCGGCCAAACTGTTTGGACGTCCCAGTGGTACATCGAGTCGATAGCGACGTGCAGCCATACTCCGAGCACGCCTGCGATGAGCATCTTCCAGAATCTGCACTTATAGGCAAGGCCAAGAAGTTTCATCGCCTTTTCAAATAGATGCCGTAAAGGGTACATCGCTACTGCCAGAACGACTCCGAGAGGGACGCCGATCAAGAGCGTATGAAAATGCCAATGCTGATGGACAGGCCATTTATCCGCCGCCAGAACCTCAAGATCGACAGCGATATTAGCCAACAAAAACACCGGCAGATCGATATACTTTTTAAGAGCAAGGGCCAAAAACCCGCTCGGCCCAAAATGATATGGGGTATATGGCATATTAAGTTGAAAATTTAAAACTTAAAAATCAAAATTGCGGAATCCCGATAAATCGGGATAACTGTTGAAACTGTCAAATATGGATACACACATAGTTAGCTGCCTAAGTAGGCTCCCTTTTGCAGGTAGTTCTGGACGTAGTCTTTGATTGTCTCTTCGAGCGGTGTTGTTTGTTTGTCGTAGCCTGCTTTGCGGATTTTGGTTATATTAGCCTGCGTAAAGTACTGGTACTGATCGCGGATCGATTCGGGCATTTCGAGGTATTCGATTTTCGTTTTTTTCCCCATTGCCGCGAAAGTGGCTTTTACGAGGTCGTTCCAGTTGCGGGCCTTGCCTGTGCCGATATTGAATAGTCCGCCTATCTCTGGGTTGTCATAGAAGAACAGCGTCATATCGACCGCGTCCTTGATGTAAATAAAATCCCTTAGGTACTCGCCGTCTTTATATTTCGGGTTGTGTGACTTGAACAGCTTGACCTTGCCGCCGGCGTTTATTTGGCCGAAAGACTTGTGCACGAAGCTTCGCATATCGCCCTTATGATATTCGTTGGGGCCGAAGACATTAAAATATTTCAAGCCGACGATCGATTTGAGCATATCGGTTCTGCGTGCCCATAGGTCGAACATCTGCTTTGAATAGCCATACATGTTCAAAGGGTCGAGCTTTTCGATCCTGGTTTCATCATCGTCAAAGCCCTGCGACCCATCGCCATAAGTAGCGGCACTGGAGGCATAGATAAAACGTATATCGTTTTCAATTGTCCATTGTGCCAGCAGCTTAGTATATTCATAATTATTTCTCACCAGATGTGAAGCGTCTGTCTCGGTAGTGGAACTGCACGCCCCCAGGTGAAAAACAGCTTCGAAATCAACGCCGATATCGTCTTCTATCACCATTTCAAGAAAATCATTTTTTTCCGCGTAATCGGCGTAGCTAAGCCTTCGCAGATTTTTCCACTTCTGGTCTGTGCCCAGTTTATCTACGATCAAAATATCATCGATCCCTCTTTCGTTTAATTCCGCCACTATAGCCGAACCGATAAAACCCGCACCGCCTGTAACTACGATCATTTTTGTCGTCCTTAAAATACAGTGTAATTGACATAACCTTAATTTGTGACTTCAGCTATGTCAAACACTTAATTGAGCGCATAAAAAAAACCGCCCAAAACTGAGCGGCTAAAGAACCAGGTGAAAATTCCTCTAACACAAGGCTATATAGCTTGCGATTGCCAAGATCAGGATGCGTTTCTTATTGAATGTAAATGGAATCCACGTTTCATAGTAAAATCTCTTCATCATCATTACTCGCAAAAAGAATTAAAATACCACCCTACTCCGATGGTTGCATTATACCAGAAAAGGCTATCGAAGGTCAAGAAAAAGCTTTGCTGCTAAATTTAAATACTTGTAAATACAGGGCTTACGAGACCGGATACATCAAAGTTTTTGCTTGTTTATCAGGCTCTGGAGAGGTAAAATGGTCTAAGTGCTATTTGGGAATGTTTTGTAGGGATTAAACCGAAGGGGTACCGATGGCAGAAAAATATTGTGATACTGAAATATTGGAACATGCGATTTCCCGCGAAGTCGACGCGTATTATTTTTACATGGCTATCGCCGAACACGTCGAAGATCCTGAGATGAGCAAAGTACTTAGAGAATTTGCGGCCGAAGAGATCGACCACAAGAAAAAGCTTGAACTGGAATTGCTAAAGGTCGGCCATACGATTCCCGTCGACCCGGAATTGCCCAAGCCGACAAGGGATAATTATATCATATCAAACACCGATAAGCCTTTGGATATGGAGTACATTGACATTCTTCTGCTGGCTATCGAAAAAGAAAAAGCCTCCTTCAGGACGTATATAGAACTGCTGGCGACCGTTCACGATCCGCAATCTCGCGAGGTGCTTCTGGAGATAGCCGAAGAAGAAGTTAAACATAAAATGCGTTTCGAAATTGAGTATGGCCTATTGACAAAGAATCACGAACAATAGCAGCAAAAGTGACGTAGCCTGAAAGGCTGTTTAAATATGAGCCAGAAATATAGTTCTTTTGAGGTTTTTCAAATTGCTGAACAGATCGAATCCAACGGCGAGAAATTTTATCGCCAAGCAGCCAAGATTTTTGAGAAAGACCAGGTTCACACTCTGTTTAGCAGATTAGCCGACTGGGAAACAGACCATCAGAAATTATTCGCTCGAATGAGAAAAGAGTTTACTGACCAGATCAACAGACTTGGCACCTTTGATCCTGATGATTATATGTCGTCTAATCCAGGGGCAATGGCTGAACTAACGGCTTTCGCTATTAATCACGACCCGGCAAAATGGTTCAAGCCAAACGAAAAAATTACGCACATCCTCAGAAAAGCCATAAAAAATGAGAAAGATACCATTACGTTTTATGTGGGTCTGCGAGAATTCACAAAAGATATCGAAGCCAAACTCGCAATAGAACGGCTCATCCTCGAAGAAAAACACCACGTACAAATACTAAAGGAGTCCCTGGAACAAAGGGTCGCCGCGGAGAAATAACAATTTATTTGACGCCTAAACCCAAACAGTGTATAGTTTTTGGCGTAACTAATCATAGACCGTAAGGAGAACGAAATGGTTGAATGTGTACAGAACGACCTAGTTTTAGCGTGGACTCTTGGCTGGCCAGAAATACTGCTGCTGCTTATACTGGCGTTGTTAATACTTGGCGGCAAGAAACTCCCTGAACTTGCACGCAGTCTCGGTAAAACCCTTACAGAATTCAAGAAAGGTGCCCGAGAAGTGGAAGAAGCTAAAGATGAATTAACAAGTGAAATAAAAAAGGTCGGGGACGACATAAAAGATGACATCGCCAGTGCCACAGACTTAAATGAGAACGAAAAAGAAAATTGATCGACCCGGTAGAAAATCATAAATGGACGATACCAACAATAAAGGCAATCTTCCAGACTCGAGTATGAGCCTAAGTGACCACCTTGAAGAATTACGTTGGCGTTTAATGTATGCGTTAATTGGGCTGGTAATTTGTACCGTGGCGTGTCTTTTCTTCGGCACCAAAATAATAGCTATGGTGCAAATTCCATACAATCGCCTGATGCCTGACCATCCCCTTGTAGTGCTAGCACCCATTGACGCCTTTGTTGGTTATATGAAAGTCTCTTTGATCGCTGGCTTAGTTTTGTCATCACCCTGGGTGTTTTATCAGTTGTGGATGTTTGTTGCCACCGGAATGTACACCCGCGAAAAAAAATACATACACCTGGCCGTACCTTTTTCAGCAGTTCTTTTTGTGGCTGGAACCTTGTTCTTTCTTTTTGTCGTAGCTCAAATCTCGCTGGGATTCTTTTTAAAATTCGGAGATCTCATCGGTGTCACTCCGGCATGGACATTCCCCAAATATATGTCTTTCATGACGATGTTGATGCTGGTCTTTGGTGTCGGTTTTCAGACACCGATAGCGATTTTCTTTCTCAACAGGACAGGCCTGATCTCACTTGCCACACTCCAAAAATCTCGAAGATATATTTTTCTCGCAGCCTTTCTAATAGCTGCCATTGCCACGCCGCCTGATGTAATTTCACAGATCACTCTTGCGGTGCCGCTTTATCTTCTGTTTGAACTGGGGATACTGTTATGTCGTTTTGCCAGACGCAAAAAATGAGCTTAGTAACCTTGAACAATGTTAAAACTCGGTGACATCGAATTAAACGTACCATTCTTTCAGGCTTCGTTGAGCGGCTATTCAGACTATGCTATGCGCAGGCTCGCCCTTGATTTCGGCGCACCGTTGACTTTTGCCGGCGTAATATTAGCCAAAAGCGCCGCCCATCCCAAGGTACTTGCTAAGCCTGCCTTTAGGCCACACGATGACGAGCATCCGGTTGGAGCCCAGATCATGGGAGAGACCCCCCCTGTTATGGCAAAAGCGGCAAAGGCACTCGTCGGAGCCGGATACGATCTGATAGACCTTAATTTTGCCTGTCCCGCTCCGAAGGTCCTGCGTCGCGGAAGAGGGGGACATCTGCTCAAAGAGCCGCAAAGAGTGATCGAGATTTTCAAAGCGGTCAGAGATGCTGTCGAATGTCCCGTACTGATGAAGCTGCGTCTTGGTTTTGATAATACGCCGGAATCTCGCAACAATATCCGGCAGATCGTCTCGGCAGTTTCCAGCACAGGCGTAGATGCTTTGGTAATTCACGGACGCAGTGTCAAACAATATTACAGAGGCTGCGCTGACTGGCGGGCTTTGGCAGAATTGAAACGTGACTTCCCACAGACGACGATCATCGGCAGTGGTGACATATTCGAGGCTGAATCCGCAGTGAAACTTCTTAAGGACAGCGGTCTCGATGGGCTGCTGATCGCACGCGGGGCCATTGGCAACCCGTGGATATATTGTCACCTTCGAGCTGTTTTAGAGGGGCAAGTAAAACCACCGCTGCCTGATGTCACCGAACAAGGCCGGGTAATGCTCAGACACTTTCAAGGGATATCCGAAATATACGCGGCCAGAAAAGCTGTAGGTTATTTCCGCAAATTCGCGGTAAATTACTGCAGTCTCCATCCAAGCCGCAAAAAAGCCCAGCAGACACTGCTTAGTGCCGAAACGCCCGAAGAACTGCTTTTAGCCATCAAACAATGGTACAATGTCAGTTGATAACACAAATATCTAAGCAAATATCCCTTTTGGGGCAAAAAGACCGAAGAAGGTCATCGCAATTCGGCTTATTTTTTTCAATAAACACACAAAAAACCGGATTCCCCAGGTTAACTGACTACCAAAAAATGCCGAATACACTGTAGTATGATTACTGAAGCATGATTTTAGTATAGTTTGTACAGGCAAATTATTGTTTTTCGTCTGCTGCGGTTATAGTAAGGAGCTAAGTTATGGCACGCATTTTAGTTGTAGAAGATTCAGAGTTTACTCGCCGTATGATCGTGCAAATTATAAAGGCAAAAGGCCACGAGGTCTTAGAGGCAGGTAACGGTTTTGAAGGTATGCGGATGGTTCAAAAAGAGAAACCGGATTGTATCTTCTTAGACCTTTTGATGCCGGAAATGGATGGCTTCGGAGTATTGGGTGCTCTTAAGGAAAAATCTTTGTCAATTCCTATTATAATTCTTTCAGCTGACGTCCAAGAGACTTCACGCAATAAGTGTTTTGAATTTGGCGTTGTTGATTTTGTTAAAAAACCGCCAAAAGAAGATGAAATTCTCAAAGCAGTTCGAAAAGCACTCAACTCGACAGTGGGAACCACAGTATGAACATTACAAACGAAGAAATAGATGCTCTGAAAGAGATGATCAATATCGGAGTCGGCAGCGGCGCCGATGTGATGAATACAATGCTCAATTCGCCTATTCAGTTGCAGGTACCTTATTTGAGGGTTATCCTGCCGGAAGAACTGGACAAAGAAATTAAGGCTCATGATTCAGGTCGATTTTCCGCGGTCAATTTGTCTTTCAAGGGAAGCTTCCTTGGGACTGCTGAATTGGTATTTCCTGCCGAATCTGCCGCTAAGTTAGTTAAGATGCTTACTAACCAACACAGCGAGATGCCCAATGTCGATTCAATTCGTTCAGGTACCCTTACCGAAGTTGGAAATATTGTTCTAAACGCCGTCATGGGGACGATCAGTAACATTCTCGATCTGTCACTTAGCTATTCAGTGCCCAACTATGTGGAAGGAAATGTAAAGAACCTGATGGTCGCCAATAAGATCAACTTCGATACGGTGATAATGCTCGCTCGAACACGTTTTTTGATCGAAGAACTTGAAATTGAAGGTGATATTTTACTGTTCCTCGAAGTGGAGTCTTTCGGCAAATTATTAAAGAAAATCGATGCTTTTAACGCTTGCCTCGGAGCAGGCAAAGCATAGACTTAAGTTGGAGGTAATAAAAATGAAAGTTAGAGATTTTTCAGGAATAAAAAATAACGGCCAACTTCCTAACCCTGAGGATATACAACTGCCCAGTGAGATGGATGACCTGTTGGGTGAATACATAGAATCCACCGAATCCCAACTCAACGATCTCGAGCATGCGACATTGGAGTATGAAGCCGGCAGGAACCGTGAGGAAAACGCAGCTTTAATACGCCGGATCCTGCATACCATCAAAGGCGAAGCCGGCATCGTAGGCCTCGACGATATGTACGAACTTAGCCACCAGGCCGAAGACGCCTTCGACGAAATGTCCGAACAAGAACGTACTGACATGATATTTAGATTCAAGGACTGGACACTTATCGCCATACAAAAACTCGCCAGATAGTAAACTATATCATTTGGCAGACTGATAAAAGTCAAAGGAGAAGTCTCATGTTTGAATTAAAAAATGTTATGACAAAAGACGTAATCGCCGTAAAGAAAAACACCTCAACGGCAGAAGCTATAAAGATCATGATCGAAAACAAGATTACCGGCATACCGATCGTCGATGATAATATGTCGCTGGAAGGTATTGTCACAGAAAAAGATGTGCTGATGTTATTGTACAATATTGGCGACCGGCCAGGCAGGATCGAAGAGCTAATGACAACCGACGTTGTCAGTTTCGATCACGAAGACAGCCTGGTTAATGTCTGTGATTGTCTCCTTAAAAATCATTTCAGAAGGGTCCCCGTAGTTGCAGGCCCCAAGAAGAAACTCGTAGGGATTATCAGCAGAAAAGACATCGTAAAGTGTATATTCCAGTACCAGGATTTCTACAGGGACACCCCCCACCTGCCGGACCAGCTTACCGAAGCCAATGCCAAGATACAACTACTCAAACAACAAATGTGATCTCATAACCCGTGACCCGTGACCCGTGACCCGTGACTCGTGACCCGTATATCCTGTCTCCTGTCTCCTGTATTTTGCTATAAATGCCCGTTTGATGCCCGATCGCAGGGGCAAATACATAAACTGACAAAAAAAATTAAAAATTATGGAACAGTTTGACGGTTTTGCGCATCTTGAAAGGTGGAAGCAAGGCTAAGTTGATAAAAAAAGTTAGAAAATTTTATTTTTTTCTTGCAATATAAGAGGATATTGTTGTAGAATGAATATTGATAGAGAAGGCAGGCTCACAATATCATATTTTAATCTGTCACTATCATAATTCGTACCGAAGTTATCATACCGAGCCAAC
>JBHPGW010000017.1:0-43504 GCA_042569785.1 Planctomycetota bacterium
GCCTTGTCCTCACGACGGCCTAAATGCGAACAGAAAATATTAAAATGCTCTAAACTCAAATTACAGATCATTCCATTGCTTACGCAAAGGCCAATAAATAAACTGAATTTGGCGACAGGCCACCATTCGGGCGGCGATTAAACAAGCCTATTTTGATCCGTCAGGGTTAACGTGGTCTATTCTTATCAGGTGCCAGTAGCTTGGGCCGATGTAGCCGTGCCAAATCATGTAATATCTTGTTCCGGTTTCCTTTATTGAACCTACCGGTATTTCGACTTCAAATTTGGCTGCCATTTTATCAGGATTATGTATCCTGCCAGTTATATCCACTCCCCTGTGGTTGCCAATTTCGTAGCTGGAAGATTTTTTCATATATCTAACCCCTGTATTTTTCTCGGGGGCAAACTCCGGGACAGCTTCGTAGGTATACAACTCGAACCTGTTGAGATGGTCGCCAAAGTTGGCACTGTCAACAATACCGTCGGGTATGTACGTTGCCACCTTAATGGTGTCGTCAGAGCCGATGACAACTACTTTGGTTTCTACCTCTATGGTCAATGGTATGAAGTTACCGTCATCGTTGACCTCGATACAATAATGCTGGGTTGCAGGTTCCGGTGAAACGATCATGAAGTTAGCGGTAAACTCTCGAGCCCTCTTCTCAGGGTTGGTTACTGAATCGAGTCTTAGCTTTGGAGTATTTTTCATATTGGAGCTGACGCTGTCGGTCTTGAACAAAGTTATCCTGTTGATATAGCTGTCGGGGGCGTCTTTGATCACAGCCTTAACGCTGACAACGATCATGTCGCCAGTAGTCATCTTCTTTGGCGCGTCAATAGTAATATTGAGCTTGTCTTTGGCAGCGGTTTGTGTGGGCATGGGGATGAGTTTAGTCTTGTCGTCGATGCGGTTGATGGCCTGTGGGCCTTTTACGTTAACTGTGATTACCGGCGAGATAGGAACCATCGGTGACGAGCCGCCGATCCACAGTCGCCATTTGCCCGGGTTCACCGCCATGTTGACACGCTGATAATTGTCACCGAGTCTGCCCTTGTAGTATATCCAACAGGTTGAGTTTCCTCCTGTTGGCGGCAGAACATCAGGGCGATCGAGCTTTGATTTCCATACCCATGAACCAAAACGTTCGGGCTCATTTGTCGGAGCGTTGATTTTTCTGCCAAGCAAACCTGGGCGGAAAGCAGCGTAACTGCCATCGTCACGAGGCATTCGCAGACCGTCGTCGGGAGAACTGATATAAATAGCAGGATGGTCCAAACTGGAATTGCGCAGATCCCAGTTGATCTCGAATGTATCGCCGGGATCGATGGTAATTTCCTGTGATCCTTTAGCAAGTGGTTTGCCGTTTATACTGCTGACAAACAACTTGCCTGCCTTTTCAAGGATCTTCATTTGTTCTCTGCTTTTTATTCTACCGGTTTGGCCGTCGACCAATCTTAATTCATATTGACCCGGCGAAACAGCTGTTATATCATTAGAATCGAAGTAGAGGTTTCCAAGCATCCACTCGCCTGTTTCGATAGGCATATCAATTCGATTATCAACTTTGCCTGTCTTTAGATTAACTACATTTATATGGTCGCCGGGTTGGCCCTTATCGTCTGGGTCTTCGGGCGTCCAGCATATCCTTATCGGCATGCCCTTGACCTGTATGTCCGGGTATACCTCCAAAGGCTCTAACGGATTGAGGTCAGTATAGGCTTTGGAAGGAAGTATCTTAGTGACAAGGTCACTTGCTGACTTATTGACTTTAATGCTGACAGTTGCCTGCTGGTCGGGATCGAGTTGCGAGACAGTAGTGGTTGCAAGCTGCTTTAGGTCTTCACGATTTAGAGCGGCAACCCTGACATCGCGTGCGATCATCCCGCCTATATTGCGAACTGTTACTTGAATCGAATTGCCCTTACCTGGGACAGTCTTTTCGATAATAATTACCGGTGCAATGAAGTACTTGTAGCAAAGCTGGTCATTTTTGCGGACGAGATCGGTTCTGCTGTATCCATAAAACCCGACTCCCGGCATTATCGGGGACCGCTGTCGAAGGTATCGAACTTCGCGCTCGATCTGCTCAGGTGTTGAAGGCTTACCCACCGCGAAGGTTCCAAGGGCGATGACAAATTTGTCGATCAGGCCATGTTCTTTAGCCGGATCAATGTAACTATTTAGGCCCCTGCGGTAAGTATGATGGCCCCAATAGTTAAAATATACTTCCGGCAGAAGGAAATCTGTATATTTAAAACATTTGGCATGCGATTCGTTCGAGCGGCCCATAACCCAGGGCACGAGCAGGCGATCACCTCTATTTTTATAAACTCTTTCCATTGCCTCGGTAGCTTCGGGAGACGGGTTCCCCCATTCGTCCATGGCAATACCGTCACGAAGTGGACCATGCAGCCCTTGTGACCAGACTTTGACAAATCCCTCAGTGCCGATATTGCCGGAGACGTGAGGCCCGGTGGCCCAGGCAAGTCCCAGGCGTCCGCGAATCTTTGCCCGGTAATATCCGTAACCGCCCCCTACCCCTGTGTATGTATTAGAATAGATGAGCCTTTCGTTGTCGACAGGGTGAAAATTCGCGAAGTACAATTTACGATTCACGACAGGTATCGTTTCTGTTCGCCTTGACTTTTTAATCCCTGCACCGGAAACACTGACGAGAATATCGTGGAGGTCCGCGGCTTGTGGTTTCCATTTTATACTTGCTACCCTTGCGGAACCTGCTGGCAGTTCTTCGATCAGATATTGGCCAAGGTTTTTCTTCTGCCCGGTTTTCTGTTGAAACTTTACATTGACGTTTTTGGCAGTTTTGTTCGTAGTGTTGCGGATGATCGCTCGCAATGTCACCTCATCGCCAGCGATAGGCGGAAACCATGATGTGTATATCCCGCCAACAATGTTTGCCTTAGCTTTCTTTTCACCGTACACATAAATATCACGAATATATAATTGGTTATGGTCCGGTTTGGCGGTAACGCGAAGGTATCGAGCGTGCAAAGCTATATTAGCTGCCATCACGGTTTGTTTGTCAACAGCAACGATATTTGATCGCGGGACCTTTCGCCAGTTTCGCCCGTCAACAGAGGTTGAGATTTCCAGAGCCTCGGTGCCGCCTCCGGTTATAGCAACGCCCAATATCAGGCGTTGAGCTTTCAGGTCCATATCAACCTTAATGTTTTCGCCTTTTTTCCAGACGATCATTGTACGTCCAGGCCCCTCGGCATCTACAAGGCCGGCAGCTTCTTTGGCTGATTTGCCCTGGGCGGTTACCTTGACACGGGGCGGACCGCCGAGGTAGCGAACGTCATTGTTGCCAGAGAGCTGTATACCGTCGATGCAATACTTTTGCCAATCAATTTCTTCAGCGTATATCGACGTTGCAAATAATAAGACAAGAGCCGCTGAAAGTAACTTTGCCGAAATGGTTTGTTTGAGCCTGGTCATCCTGAAATCTCCTGAAAAATGTGAATATCC
This sequence comes from Planctomycetota bacterium, assembly GCA_042569785.1. Lineage (GTDB taxonomy): Bacteria > Planctomycetota > Phycisphaerae > Sedimentisphaerales > Anaerobacaceae > JBHPGW01. Next base: position 3,490 of record JBHPGW010000017.1, read on the forward strand.
CATACTAAATACTTAGCCTTGAAACCCAGCCTACCAATACCACAACAATATCAAAAGCTTTTCGATTAAACAACATGTTTTCTGTGAATTTTTCAGGAGCTTGCTTATTGTTTGACAGCAATGGCAAATTTGTATTGTGTTGAGTCCACGCTAATTAAAATTTAACCGCAAAAACGGAAAAATCAAAAAGTAAACTGTTCTTTGAAAACGGTTTTGAAATCGTAGAGATCGTCGAAATCTTCTATTGTATCGCTCGGCTGAGCGCTCATCCATTCGTTCTGTATCATCATGTAGACGATCTCGCCGAAATCCCGCGTTGTTTTTACACCCCAACTGTTGAGCACCAGCATCGCTAATCTACCCCATTTTTCGACAGCTAATTTCTTGAGATTTTGAGTAAGTATCTGTCCACTGACGTGGCCCGGCTCGTCAGAGGCTCTTTTGATGGTCTGACCGAGACCCTCATAGACAAATCTGACAGCCTTGTGAGAGAAACGTCCATCTTCTTTTGCTATTTGTCCAAGGTTCTTTTTCATTAACTTACTCTTTGTCCTGGCTTGGCGCCATCGTCCGCCGAAAGTATGAACAGGTCTTTACCGCCGGTACCTGCTGCGAGGATCATTCCTTCGGAAATGCCAAACTTCATCTTTCTCGGTTTTAGATTAGCTAAACAGATCACGGTCTTTCCTGTTAGATCTTCGGGCTTATACGCCTTGGCTATCCCGGCGAAAACACTTTTCTCAATCCCGCCCAGGTCCAATTGCAGGTGCAGCAGTTTGTTGGCGCCCTCGACAGCTTCTGCTTTTATCACTTTTGCAATCCGCAGGTCGATCTTAGCGAAATCGTCGATCGTACATTCCGGCGCTATGGGTTCTGCCAGTTCTTCCAGCGGTGTTGTTTGGACTTGAGCCTCTTTGCTTTCTTCTATCATGGCATTTACTTTCTTTTTGTCTATCCGGTCAATTAAGCGTTCGAATTTGTTTATCTTATAATTTTCCAACAATTTATCGATGTTGCCGAAAGTAAGCTCATCGACATTTAGAAAAGCTTCGATCTTTTCGGCGAATTTTGGCAGTATCGGTTTTAAGTATGTGGTGAGTATCTTGACCGCGTTTATCGTGGCGGTTAGGGTAGTCAGGGTTTTCGCGGTGTCGGTTTTGATCGTTATCCATGGCTGATTTAGTTCGACATACCGGTTAGCGTCATCGGCTAAAGCAGTGATCGTTCTGACAAGAGATGCGTAGTTAAGATTTTCGTAGTCGTCTATTATCTGTTTCTTTGCCGCGATGAGCGTCTCGGTCAGTTCCCTGCCCTTATCGTCCAACTGGCCAAGCTGCGAGTCGAATTTTTTCATCAGCATTGGCCCTGATCGGGAAGCGAGGTTTGCGAACTTTCCAACCAGGTTGGAATTGGTTTTATTTACAAAATCCTCTACGCTTAAATCCAGGTCATCCATTCCTCCGGAAAGTTTACTTGCGTAATAATAACGCAGCGGTTCCGGGTCGAGGTGCTTTGCGAAAGTGCTGGCCTTTATGAAAGTTCCCTTTGATTTGCTCATTTTTTCGCCGTTGACGGTTAAGAAGCCGTGAACGAAAAGTTTGTTAGCGGTCCTAAAGCCAGATCCCATCAATGTCGCCGGGAAGAACAGTGCGTGGAAGTACATGATGTCCTTGCCGATGAAGTGATAGAGTTCGTATTCGTCGGAGTTCCAGAGTTTTTCAAAGTCGAGGCCGTTATTGTCGCAATAGTTTTTAGCCGAAGCCATGTATCCGATCGGTGCATCGAGCCAGACGTAGAAGAATTTATTTTCTTCGCCTGGTATTTGAAATCCGAAGTAAGGCCCGTCTCTTGAAATGTCCCAGTCTCTAAGGCCTGTAGCAAACCATTCGTCGAGTTTATTCGAAGTGCTTTTTTGCGTGTAGCCTGTTGCGATAAGCTCCTTGAGCCGATCTTCATAATCAGCCAGCTTGAAGAAACAGTGCTCGCTTTTCTTCCGTACCGGAGCCGTAGAACACGTCGAGCAAACAGGGTCTATCAAGTCAGTAGAATGATATGTCCCGCCACATTTATCACATGAATCCCCGTACTGATCGGGGGATTTACACCGTGGGCAGGTGCCTCTTATATAACGGTCAGGCAGGAACATATTGCAGTTTTCACAATAGCTCTGCTCGATAGTTTTTTTAGTGATCGAGCCTGCTTCTTTTAAGCGAGCATAGATCAACTCGCTAAAATACTGATTCTCCGAAGAATGTGTTGAATAGTAATTATCGAATTCGATGAAAAAACTGTCAAAATCCGCCTTGTGTTCTTTATACATCTGCTCGATCAATGTTTCAGGATCAATCCCGGCATTACGGGCGCTTATCATCACTGGCGTTCCATGCGTATCATCGGCGCAAAAATAGAGACACTGATTGCCGCACATCTTCTGAAAACGCACCCAGATATCGGTTTGGAGATATTCGACGAGATGTCCTATATGTATTGGGCCGTTTGCGTAAGGCAAAGCTGATGTCACTACGATTTTGCGAGCCATATTTTTCCCTTAAGATTGTTTTTTGTCCGGTTGGTCCTGCTCCTGCTTGTCGGAGTCTTTTTTCTGTTTGGGATCGTTTTGTGTATCTTCCTGCTTTTTCTTTTTTATCTTCGGCGTTTCGAGGATTTCCAGTTCTTCGACGGGAAAAGCAACTCTTTTTCCATCTTCGAGTTGAACCATGACCAACTGAGTTAGTATCTGCTTGTCTATAACTATGCCCTGTCCCTGGCTTGTTTTGACCATCGCCTTTTTATTTGGCAGGAATTTTTTTAGTTCGGTATAAGTTTCATCTTCGTATCTCAAACAGCATTTCAATCTACCGCAGTAGCCTGAAATTTTCGAAGGGTCAAGTGTGGCCTTTTGCATTTTCGCCATTCGCATATTAACAGGCTTTAAAGCTTTTAGGAACCTGGCACAGCAGCACGGTTGCCCGCAGGTTTCCACATCGCCGAGCAGTTTGGCTTCGTCACGTGAACCGACCTGTCTCATTTCAATTCTGGTCTGATATTCCTGCGCCAATTTTTTTACCAGTGCGCGGAAATCCACTCTTCCATCAGCCATAAAGTAAAAGATAATTCTCTCGCCGCCCAATATGTGGTCGGCATCGACGATCTTCATGTCAAGATCCATCTCCTTGACGAGACGGTTACAGTTTTTCATCTCTTCTTTGGCGATCTGCCGAAGATGTCTTTTTTCGCTTAAATCGTCTGGGCTCGCGTAGCGGATAAATTTGCCCACAGGCCTGAGCGAAAGATCGATCTGACTGTTGCTAAAGTATTCATTGATTTCGCTACGGTCTAATTTTAACTGACCGGACTTATACTGCGTAATCGGACCGATTATGGAGCCGATTTGAAGGCCTTTATCGGTTTTTACTACAACGCGAGTAGGAACTTTAGGGATACTCGGCAGACGATGCTCAAATAAGCCCATCTGGTTCATCCGCCCATATCGTACCAGCATATACTTTCTATTTCGAGCCTGTATCGATTTTGCTGTTTTGGTTTTTGCCATTTTTTGAATCTATCCGCCGTTTCTGTAAAATTTATATGTTACCAGAAATGTTGAAATTTAACAATAGGTGTTCAAAAATAAGCTTTTCATTGACGTTAGCCTCGATCCACCGCATTGCTTTATAGGCATGGGTGATTTTTTCAGCTGACAACTCCGCACCGAACAGTTTAGCTAATTGTTCAATTTGCTCTTTCTGGTCAAAATTAATGATTTCTGTGTCTTCGGTCACGCTTAGCTTCATCGCGTCGTGAAGTGTCGAGATCACTATCTGGACAATAGTTTTTAAAGCCCTGCGATTAATATCGGCTTTGCTGGTATCTTGTTCGATTTTAGCCCAGTTTAGGGCGATTTTTTTGCTTTGATCGAGTAAACGCTGAGCCATATCCACCGAATCGGCATACCGGCATTTCGATAGAGATTGGATAATGTCGGTTTTCGTCTGGTAAAGATCGGCGCCGGCCAGTTCAAGTTTAGCCCACTGGCACCCTTGGCCGATACTGCCCTGTGCGAGACGAGCAAAGTATTTGGCCTGGGTATTCTCCAGACCTATCTGGCTGAGCTTGTCGATTATTCTATCGGTATCGATGGGGGAAAAACGGATTATCCGGCACCTTGATTTGGTCGTGGCGAGCAATTTCTCAAGCCGGGTGCACAGCAGGATGATAGTGCAGTATTCCGGCGGCTCTTCCAGTATCTTGAGCAGAGCGTTCTGGGAAGCGGCATTTAGTTTTTCAGCTTCGCTTACGACGAAGACTTTCCTCGGCGACATCTTAGGTTTGCTCGGAGCCTGTACGATGAGAAACTCACGAATAACATCTATCGGCATATCAATGGGGGCAGCTTTTCCCTTGCCATTTTTTGTAAATTCTCGAAGCTCCTTGTAAACATGAATGAAATCCGGATGAGAGTTTCCCTCGATTAGTTGGCAGGATTCACACAAACCACAACTGTCGGTAAAACCATTTTCAGTAACAGTCTCTTTGCAAAGGAGCATCCTGGCCCATTCGCATGCGGTTTTGAATTTGCCGATACCCTGCAGACCGGCGAAAATATACGCATGAGCTGAGCGGTCCACAGCAAACGAACGCTGTAAAATATCGATTGGTTTATCCTGGCAAAAAATTTCTTTAAGTGACATAAATAAATCAGTTTAAAAATTAAAATATAAAGATCAAAATTTCGGAACCGGCCTTTGGCCGATACTTTTTTATAATTACCTATAGTACAAGTTTTTCTAATAATGGTTTCAATTTTCTGATGGCGTTTCCGCGATGAGATATCGCGTTCTTTTGTTGAGCGGTTAACTGAGCAACTGTTTTCTTTAGCTGAGGCACATAGAAGATCGGGTCATAGCCGAAACCGTTTTCGCCGAGAGCTTTTTCACAGATCAGTCCTTCCAGCGTTCCTTTGGTTTCGATCAGGACCTTATCGGCTTTTGCTACAGACAGACAGCAGACAAACCGGGCGGTTCTTTTTTCTTTTGGTATGCCTTCGAGCAAATCGAGGACCTTAGCCATATTTTTATGGTCAAGCAGCGTCCTGTCTTTGTCCTTTTCTCCGGAAAACCTGGCAGACTTTACGCCGGGTGCGCCTTTTAGGGCATCTACTACGAGGCCCGAATCATCGGCGATAGTCACACAGTCGGTAGCATTGGCATAACCGAGAGCTTTCTTACGAGCATTGTCGGCAAAAGTGGCTCCGTCCTCTTCGACCTCCTCGATACCAGCAAAATCAGCCAAGCTAAGCCATTCGAAACAATCATCGAGCAAAGCCCGCAACTCGGCAATTTTACCGGGATTGGTAGTAGCAACTAATATCTTCTGCTTCATGTTAATATTAAAATAAAATGGTCCGGTCAACTCATCAGCTTTTTCAGTAGTGCCCGCTGGAAGTGGAGCCGATTTTCGGATTGATCGAATATTATCGAATTTTCTGACTCGACTACTTCATCGGTGATCTCGAAGCCTCGATAGGCCGGCAGGCAGTGCATGATCTTTGTCCCGGCAGGTGCGGATTTTAAAAGTTCGGCATTGACCTGAAAACCCTCGAATTCGGCGATGCGTTTTTGCTTTTCGGCCTCCTGGCCCATACTGATCCATGTGTCGGTATAAATAACATCGGCATCAGCAACAGCCTCGGTCGGGCTATTTAGCTGAGTGACAGTATCGGCTGATATTTTGTTGGCCATTTCGATCGATTCGTCGTCGAGTTCATAATCTGCAGGCGAAGCGAGAACCAGTTTCATCTTCAGTTTTGCGCAGACAAACGCCAATGAACGGGCAACATTATTGCCGTCACCAATGTAGGCAATTTTCACGCCTTGCAATTTGCCCAGGTGTTCTTTGATCGTAAGCACGTCAGCCATTGCCTGACAGGGGTGCGAGAAATCGGTAAGGGCGTTTATTACAGGGACGCTCGCAAAGTCAGCTAAATCCGTAACTGTGCTGTGCTCGAATGTCCTTGCCATTATGCCGTCAGCATAGCAACTCAGAACCCTTGCGATATCCTTGACAGGCTCGCGATTGCCGATACCGCCGATATCTTCGGGTTTGACGTAGATCGGAGAGCCGCCCAGATCGGTCATTGCGATCTGAAAACTCATTCGTGTCCGCAGGCTCGGTTTTTCAAAGAGCATAACAAGAGTCTTGCCCGCAAGACAAAGGTCACGCTCGCCGGCTTTATATAACTTTTTCAGATCACTGCTTATCTCAAGCAATTTATTTAACTGCTCCGTCGAGCATTTGTTTATCGAAATAAAATCTTTCATTATGTGCCCTCACTCAAAACACTATCAAGGATATCGATAGCCTTATCGATCTGTTCTTTAGTTGTGATCATCGCCGGCATAAACCGAAGCACAGTATCATGCGTGCAGTTGATCCTCAGCCCTTTCTGTAAACACTTATCAACTATCGAAGCTCCGGGGCCGGTCAATTGTACGCCGATCATTAGCCCAACACCGCGGACATGATCGATAACGCTATGCTTGTCTTTTAATTGCTTGAGTTTTTCCTGCGTGTATTGACCAATCTCGATAGCGTTTTGCAAAAGTCCGTCTTCTTCGATCGCCTCGATTACAGCCACACCCGCTGCGCACGCCAGCGAATTACCGCCGAACGTCGAAGCGTGTTTGCCGGGAACCAGACTCGCAGCCACTTCTTCGGTAGCCATCATAGCTCCGATCGCAACGCCGCCGCCCAAGGCTTTAGCCATCGTTATAATATCCGGAACAACATCGTAATGCTGATACCCGAACCATTTGCCTGTCCTGCCGATACCGGTCTGGACCTCGTCGAGGATCATAACCGCGCCGTTTTCATTACACAGTCGACGGATCGTTTGCAGGTATTCGGCAGTAGCAATATTGATACCGCCTTCACCTTGTATGGGCTCGACCATGACTGCAGCCACTTCGTCAGTAAAGGCCGCTTCCATCGCATCGATATCGTTGAACGGTACATAAACAAAACCCGGCACTAAGGGCAAAAAGCCTTCGTGATATTTCGGCTGCGCAGTTGCGGCGACAGTAGCAAATGTTCGGCCGTGAAAGCTGCCCTCTGCGGTGATGAACTTATACTTTTCCCGCGAAGTGCACAGCCTGGCAAGTTTTAAAGCGGCCTCGTTGGCTTCGGCACCGCTGTTACAGAAAAAACTCTTGCCGCCGAATGCGCGTTTGCTCAAAAGTTCTGCCAGTCGGCCCTGGGGTTCGGAATAGAAAGTATTGTCGATATGCAGAAGCTCGCCTGCCTGCTTGCGCAGTGCCTCGACAACCTTCGGATGGCAGTGCCCAATCCCGCTAACCGCCCAGCCTGGAAACATATCCAAAATCTCATTGCCGTCGGCATCGTAAAGATAACAGCCCTTACCCTTTGTAATAACGCGAGGCAGGCGGCCATAATTAGCGATTACATATTTTTCAAACAACCCAATTGTTTCCTGTGTATCCATAATTCGTTTCTCAATCCTTCACTATCTGTGTCCCGACACCTTTGTCGGTATATATTTCCAGTAAAAGCGAATGCTCGATCCGCCCGTCAATAATATGCGTTTTTTTAGCGCCGGCATCGAGAGCTGTTACGCAGGCCTCGATCTTCGGCAGCATCGCTCCTGTGATAATACCAGCCTCGATCATCTTTTTGATCTTTTCTTCATCCACGCTCGATACCCAGCTGTCGGGGTCGTCGATATCAGTTCGTATTCCGTGGGTGTCACTTACCATGACCAGTTTCTCAGCTTTTACAGCTGCTGCTACGTATCCGGCGGCGCTGTCGGCGTTAACGTTCAATTTCTCACCAGCCTTGTCCTGGGCAACCGGAGCTATCACCGGTATTGTCCCTGCCTTGCAGAAAGTCTCCAGCAGATGAGTGTTGACCTCGGTCATCTTGCCAACGCGACCCAAATCGAGCTTGCGTCCATCTTCGCCTTGGAGCCTTAGGGTTTCTGCGAACAATACACCACTGCTCAGCGAATGCAGTGGGGTAGCCCTGCAACCCAGTTCGGTCAGTGTTTCGCAGATCGGAGTATTAACTTTGTGCACCAGCGTATGCTCTACGATAGTCATGGTACGCTCATCGGTGTAGCGCCTGCCCTGGACCCATACCGGTTCAATTCCGGTTTCAGCCATCGCCCGCGAGATCGCCTTACCGCCGCCGTGAACAATTATCGGCTGCATACCAACGGTCGCCATAAAAGCGATGTCGGTCAGCATCTTCTTCTGAAGCGCAACATCATCCAGAACGCTGCCGCCGAGCTTAACGACAACGATCCGGCCACTGAAACGACGGATATACTCCATCGCTTCAATGAGGGCACCGGCTTTTATAATTGCCTGTTCCACGTGTTAGAACTCCTGAAAACCGCATTTTAGCGAAAAAAAGAGTGTAATAATGATGACCCGATTCGTCAAGATAATTCTAAGGAGAGACTAATTGTGATTTTGGGCTATGAGCCAATCGCACCATTGGTCCAGGCCCTGTCCGGTGGTCGCTGAGATGGGGAATATCTCGATGTCATTATTTAATTTGCGAGCGTCGGCGATCGCTCTTTCGATATTGAAATTGCTCAGGCCTACCGCATCGAGGATATCCATCTTATTGATCAGCATGGCTTTGGCTTTGGCGAAAATAGCTGGGTATTTGATCGGCTTATCGTCACCTTCGGCTACCGAGAGCACCACTATCTTACCGCTTTCGCCCAACTCGAATGCTGATGGGCAGACAAGGTTGCCGACGTTCTCAATAAAAACCATATCCAGGTCATCCAGCGGCAATTCATCCAGAGCAACTGACACCTGGGCAGCGGAGAGATGACAGGAACCCTGCGTTTCTATCTGAACAGCAGGTGCTTTTGTGGCTCTTATTCTTTTGGCATCGATGTCGGTCTTGATGTCACCTTCAATAACCCCGACCCTTACCTTACCGTTTAGATGTTCTATCGTTTTAGCAAGGATGGTAGTCTTACCAGAACCCGGCGATGAGATCATATTGAAACATAGCTTTTTCTTTTCAGCAAGCAGTTGCCTGTTTCTCTGGGCGTATTCTTCGTTCGCGCTGAGAATTTTTTTACCGACGTCGATTTTCTTACTCATCATATTACTCCGTTTCAAATTCTATCGCCTCAAGCAGCAAAGGCGGATCGGGCAAAAGTTTAAACTTATCACTATTACAATCCGGGCACCTTGGCGAGGTTAATTCTATATCGAAACTTTCACCGCAATTATCACATTTACCCCGCATCGGCTTATGTTCTATTTCGAGTTTGGTGTCCTGACAAATGGTTCCTTTGGCGATCGCGTCAAAAGCAAATGTCAGTACTTCATCATTGACGGCATTTAGCAGGCCGCAACTTAAATTCGCCGATATCGGTTTTGCGTTTTGTTTTTTAGCTTCAGCTAAGATCGTATCAAATATACCTTGTGCGACCATCGTCTCGTGCATCAGCAGATCCTCGGTAATTCTCGACCATAAGGCATTTGTACAACTCTTTTGCCGCCGATCTTTGTTTTCAGCTCTACTGTTGGCACATCTTGGTTTTTTTTAATTTCACCTATGATGCTCGCGTCCGAGCCAAGTGGGTGGGATTTGCAGATATCCAGGGCCTTTTGAGCCGATTCCGCCGAAACGATAGTGACAAACTTGCCCTCGTTGGCGATATTTAGTACGTCAAAGCCGAGCATGTCCGCAGCAGCCTGTACAGTCGGGTTGATCGGAATATCCGCTTCGTTAATTTCAATACTAAGTTCGGTTGAATGTACGATCTCGTTAAGCGTTGCCGCTAATCCGCCTCGAGTCGGGTCTCGCATGAATTTAACGCCATCACAATTCTCAAGTATCTGACAGGTTAAACCCGCCAGGCCCGCACAATCGCTTTTTAACTGCGTTTGAAATTTGATATCTTCACGTTGTGAGATGATCGTCATTCCGTGATCTCCGATGGTGCCGCTGACGATAATTTTGTCACCAGCGGATATATTTGCCATATCCAACTCGATACCATCTAATCTCTGGCCGATGCCGGCGGTGTTGATAAATATCTTATCCGCGGCGCCTGCTTCGACCGTCTTGGTATCGCCGGTAACAATTTTGACATTATTTTTTTGGGCCTCGGCGCCGATACTGTCCATTATTTTTTCAAACACTTTAAGGTCAAGACCTGTTTCGATTATCAGTGACAGGCTAAGCGCGATCGGCCTGGCACCAGCCACAGCCAGGTCGTTTACCGTTCCGCAAACCGCCAGTTTACCGATATCGCCTCCATTAAAAAATAACGGTTTAACGACGTAGCTGTCGGTCGTAAAACAAATAGAGCCTGAACCTAAATCCAGCTTAGCGGAATCGGTCAGTTCGGTCTGCGGGTTACGATCGATCCTGGTAAGAATAGTTTCCCGGATCAACTGTTCACTCAACTGTCCGCCGCCGCCATGCGCAAGTAGAATTTTGTCAATTTTCGCCATCAGTCGCGTTTTCTCTTTCGTCCGTATTTATACCATGCGGAACATGCCCCTTCAGAACTAACCATACATGGGCCGACAGGTGTTTGCGGCGTGCATTTAACCTCGAACAACTCGCATTGATCCGGGTCCATCAGTCCACACAGTACCTCTCCGCAGTGACAGCCTGGGACCTCTCCGCTTGGTATTTCAGCAATACCGAATCGCTTAAGAGCATCGAATTTGCCGTATTTATCTTTCAGTTTGAGTGCGCTTTTTTCGATCCTGCCAACACCTCGCCAATAGCCGTCGGTTATCTCAAAACATTCAGCGATGATCTGCTGGGCCTTGGTATTCCCCTGCTTTGTAACTACAGCTGGGTATATCGACTTAAGTTCAGCGGTACCAGCTGTGACCTGGCGACAAATTTCAGCTAAACCCTCGATTACCTGCATCGGCTCAAAACCAGCTACAACACATGGCCTGTTGAACTCATCCACAATTTCGGTGAAAGCACCGAAACCGATTATCACACTGACATGGCCGGGGCAGAGAAATGCGTCTATCTTGTCATTTTTACCGGAAAGAAGCGCCCGCATCGCTGGAACTACCAGCTTGTGTGCCGCCAAAATACAAAAATTATCTATACCCTTTTCATAGGCCTCTTTAACCGCGACCGCGGTAGCAGGCGTAGTAGTTTCAAAACCGACCGCCACAAAAACAACCGTCTTACCCGGGTTGTCTTTAGCTAATCTAAGAGCATCGTCACTGCTTAGGACAACCCTGACGTTATCGCTGGGCTGTTTTGTTTCAAGCGATCCCCCTTTACCAGGCACACGGATCATATCGCCGTAAGTGGCGATCAAACAATCCTCTCGTTCGGCAAGTTGCAAAACCACATCAATGTAGCCCTGGTCGGTCACACAAACCGGACAGCCGGGGCCGGTGAGAAGTTTTAAGCCCTCTGGCAGTGTCGACCTTATACCATTGCGAAAGATTGAAACGGTGTGAGTGCCGCAGACCTCCATGATGTTGATCTGCCGTCCAAGAGCCTGGCAGGCAGCATCCATCAGTTTTTGAGCTTTGAAGATTCTTTCAAGCATTTTTTAAGGTTTCATATTTGCTAAATGGATTTTTATCCTGATATTCGTTTGTCCGTATCCTCGAAGTCGTCGATCTCAGCGATAAGCTGCCATGTCTTTTTAGCTTCCTCTTCGTCAACGAGCGTGATCGCGAAGCCGGCATGCACCAATACCAAATCGCCCAGCTTGACGTTCTCTAATAGGGTGGTCCTGGCACGAAACTGATTGCCCATGGCATCGACGAGGGCGTCATCACCTGAGAGTTCGATTATTCTTGCTGGTATCGCTAAACACATGATCTCTTTCTCACTGCATAAGTTTGGCCGCAATAGCAGCCTGACCTAAAGATATCCCCCCGTCATTAGACGACACGAGACGATTAAATAATACACGAAAATCTCGTTTTTTCAAGAGCTTAATCAAACGATTCGCCAAATACCTGTTGCAAAACACACCGCCGCTCAATGCGACTGTAGTCAAACCGCTTCTTTGATTTGCCTTTTGGGCCGTTTCCAGCAAAGCCTGGGCGATACAATTGTGAAACCTGGCCGCGATAACCCCACACTTGACCCCGCTCTGTACGTCATCGATTATTTGCTCAAACATTTTACTCAGGTCAAGCTCCAGCGGTTTGTCAGCAATATCGTTAAAGCTGAATTCGTAGTGTTCATCGATATCGGCCTTTATGCTTGCCTCAAGAGCCATTGGAAGCTGGGCTTCAAAATTATTGTAACTGCCCAGCCCAGCCATCGCCGCAACAGCATCGAAAACCCTGCCCATGCTGGATGTATCAACTGTATTGATCTTTTTGCACAGCTGTTCGGCTATAATACTTAGCTTATCGAAGTCCGGCTCTATCGGTTCAAGCAGCCAGCGGAATTTATCAAGCGAAAACTCTTCGCCGTAAGTTTTCATAAGCAGGCCGAGGATCGGCCTTATCGCTTCTTTGCTTGCCTTGTCAGCGCCAGCCAGTTGATAGTAACTCAGATGCGCGAATCGTTCAAACTTTTCGAGTGAAGCGATCAAACACTCACAGCCCCAAACCGCGCCATCAGTTCCATAGCCTGTACCATCGACAGCAAGTCCGATGACCGGCTCGTCAAGACCGTATTCCGCCAGGACAGAGGCAATATGTGCCCAGTGGTGCTGAACCTGGATCGTTTTTACGCTGGGCATTGAAAGCGCATGTTGAGTCGATAAATAACCCGGGTGCAGATCGCAGATCACCGCTTTCGGTTTGACCTCAAACAATCCGCGAAGATGGTCGATCGAATTGATATAGTGATGGTAAACATCCACGTCTTCCAGGTCGCCGATATGTTCACTGCAAATCAACTGATTGTGCTTTACAAAGCAGAAGGTGTTTTTCAAATCACTGCCTGCCGCGAATATATCAACGTTAGATACTTTTTCAGTAATGATAGGCGTCGGCACATATCCTCTCGAACGTCTCAACAGTACCGGCTCATTATCAACGATATGCAAAATCGAATCGTCAACCTGGCGGTAAATTTCTCTGTCGTGCATCAAAAAGGCATCGGCAATATCGCCGAGTTTTTTGAGAGCCTGCTGGTTTTTACAGATCAAAGGCTCATCGGAAATATTACCGCTGGTCATTACGAGAACATCTATGCCGCCGGCAAACAATAAAAAATGCAGCGGCGCGTAACAAAGCATAAAGCCAAAAGTATTAACCCCATGTGCGACATCTTCGGTTATTGAGCAGTTTTCTTTTTTAGGGAGTAGAACAATTGGGGCTTCGGGGCTTTGCAGCAGTTGCTTTGCTAACTCACTAACCTCGGCGTAGTGCTGGATTTTTTCGGTTGAATCGCACATCATCGCAAAAGGCTTATGGTCGCGCCTCTTTCGCCGGCGAAGCCTTTTGACCGCCTGGTTGTCAAGTGCGTTAACCGCCAGATGAAAACCGCCTATGCCTTTTATCGCCACGATCTTACCTGCCAAAAGCAATTTGGCTGTTTCGCGTATCACTTCATCGCTTTGTGCTTCAAGTCGTTGCCCTTTACTATCGCTCAGCCGGATTTTCGGCCCGCATTCAGGGCAGGCTACCGGCTGAGCATGAAAACGCCTGTCGGTGACATCAGTATATTGAACTCTGCATTTATCGCACATCTCAAAGGCAGACATCGTCGTGTTGGCGCGATCGTAAGGAATGCTTTTGACGATTGAATATCTCGGGCCGCAGTTAGTGCAATTTATAAAAGGATACCTGTACCTAAAATCCGTTTTCTCTTTCATCTCGCCAAGACAATTCTGACAAACCACCATATCAGCGGTCACCTGCGAAAGAGCCGTTCCAGCCGAATCGCTTGTCTTTATCACAAAACCATCTTCGCCGCTAATCGGATCGATCTCAATTGCTTCACAACTCTTTATCTGCGCCAACGGTGGTTTATCAGCCCCCTCTCGCAGATGAACCAGAAACTCACCGATTTTCCCTTCATCGCCCTGTAATTCGATCGTCACTCCCCATGTATCATTATAGACAAAACCCGCCAGCCCAAGATGCTTAGCTATCCGGTAAACCCCAGGACGAAACCCGACCCCCTGAACACGACCAGTAATGATTATTCTTTGCCTTATCATAATTTTGGTATATTGTATATATTGCGGCCCCTAAAACACTAACCGTTCACGGTAATTGAGGATAACATTGATCTGTCCAGTGAGCAAGAAATTATGACTGTCGGGATTTATCGGTATCCTTGCAAAATCAACCTATAGAGACTATTATAGCTTCGATGGCAAAGAAATTGAGCAAAGACAAGGATAAACAGGCCCCGGTAGCGGTTAATAAAAAGGCCTATCGAAACTTCGAGTTGATAGATAAGTTCGAGGCCGGAATGTCACTAACCGGCTCGGAAGTTAAATCGCTGCGGAGCGGGCAGGCGGATCTTAACGGCTCTTACGCCAGGATCGAAGGTCATGAGTGCTTTTTGGTCGGGGCAAGCATCGCTCAATACAAACAGGCCGGCATATATAGCCATGAGCCTACGAGAAAAAGAAAACTTCTTCTGCACAAACTTGAAATCCGCCGAATAAAAGGTAAACTGGACCAGCGAGGCTTTACGCTTGTGCCTTTAAAAATTTATTTTAACGACCGTGGATACGCCAAGATACAACTGGGCCTGGCCCGCGGGAAAAGGCAATACGACAAACGAAAAACCATCGCCGAACGACAACAAAAAAGGGACCTTGACAGGGATATGAAAAAATATAGATAACTAAATTATAGGGAGTTTTTATTATGGCTGAAGAAAAGAAAGACGAAAAAAAGATCATCATCGATGACGACTGGAAGCAGCAGGCTCAAAAAGAAAAAGAAGATTTGGCTGCTCAGGAAAAAAACCAGGAGGTTGGCGAGGATAAAGTAAAAGGTGGCCGTGGCCCCTTGCCTAAAGGCGACTTTGCCGCTTTGGTGAGTATGCTTGTCACTCAGGCGTTTTATTCGCTGGGGCTGGTGCAGTTCGAAGGACAGCAAGAGAAAAAAGAGCCCGACCTGGAGCTGGCAAAATATAATATCGATATGCTCGAGACCATCGAAGAAAAGACCAAAGGCAATCTGAGCGAAGAAGAAGAAAAAGTTCTCGAAAACACGCTCGGTCAGCTGCGTATGGCTTATGTGAAATTGGCGGGTAAGTAACTTGGCGAATATATTAGATAAGATCATCGCGGATAAAAAACTCGAAGTCGCCCTGCGTAAAGCCAAGACAGAAATCGAGCAGTTTAAAGAGCAGATCGCTTCGATGGATAAGTGTCGTAACTTTTATAGTGCGGTCACCAAACCCAACTCTCGAGGCCTAAACGTTATCGCCGAAGTCAAAAAGGCTTCGCCATCGGCTGGTGTTATACGTGAGGACTTCGACCCGGAAACGATCGCGCGGATTTACAAGAAATGCGGAGCTGACGCAATTAGCGTTCTTACCGATGAAAAATATTTTCAGGGTAAGCTCGAATATGTTGATCAGGTTAAATGTGCTGTTGATCTGCCTATCATACGTAAGGATTTTATTGTCGATCCGTGGCAGGTTTACGAATCACGTGCGGCCGGTGCCGATGCGATACTGCTGATAGCTGACAGATTAACGCTTGGCGAATTGTCCGACTTGATGATACTTGCAGCTAACCTGACTTTAACGGTTCTGCTGGAAGTCCACGATGCCGACGCACTATTAAACGTTCGAAGCATGATAGGATTTCCAAAAGCAGGCTACAGCGTACTCGGCATAAACAACCGCAACTTAACCACGATGGAGGTGGACCTGAACAATACCAGCCGATTAGCTGAGTTGGTTGACGATAAAAAGATCATCGCAGAAAGCGGAATAAAGACTCGCACCGACGTTGAAAAACTAATATCTGTCGGCGTAAGCGCTGTACTTATAGGCCAGACGCTGTGCGCAAGCAGCGACATAGAAAAGAAATTTATCGAACTGTTTGGGAAAGCTTAAAAGCGGTTACTATGGATTATCTTACTTACGCTGCTATCGGTCTTGTGATGGGTCTTTTTGGCGGGCTGTTAGGGATCGGCGGCTCGGTAGTTATGATACCCGCGATGATGATCTTTTTCAAACCCAATCAGCATCTCTACCAGGCTGCGGCGATGATATGTAACTTTTTCGTGGCTTTTTCGGCCTGCTTGGTTCACAAAAAAGCCAAAGTGTTGATTATCGATGTTGTGAAATGGCTAATCCCAGCTGGCGTAGTGGGTATCCTGACGGGTGTATGGCTTAGCAACATCTCTTTTTTTGCCGGCGACAACAGTCGTAACCTGACGAAAGTATTTGGCTTTTTCATGATCTATGTCGCGATTTACAACGGATTTAAATTTGGCAAACATGATGGCGGAAAAGATGGGCTTGATATTTCAGGCACAAGGAAATCAAAATCGCTTACACTGTTCAGTGGTTTGGTGACGGGGATGTCGGCTGGGTTATTGGGGATGGGTGGCGGGACGGTTTGTACGCCGATGCAGCAGCTTTGCCTGAAGATGCCGTTGAAAAGAGCAATAAGCAATTCGACGGCCCTTATAGCCTCAATGGCATTGATTGGGGCACTCTATAAAAATCTCACCTTGGGCAAACACGACCTGCATATAAGCGATTCAGCCCAAATAGCTGTAGTCATAATACCTACCGCAATGTTAGGCGCTTTTTTAGGCGGCAAACTAATGCACAAACTACCCAAAGACATCGTGCGAATCATCTTCATCGCTCTGCTGATAGTAGCGGCCTTCAAAATGCTGACACTGTAAAGTTACTTTGTGCCTTTGTGCCCTTGTGCATTTGCTCCTTTTTTCTGTATTTTCGCCCAGGTATCCCGCAGGGTGACAGTCCGATTGAAGACCAGTTTTTCCTCGCAGCTATCCTTATCGACGCAGAAATAACCCAGCCTTTCGAACTGATAACGATCCAGCGGCTTAGCAGCAGCAAGAGCCGGCTCGACATAGCATCTCTCAAGTATTTCCAGCGAATTGGGGTTGAGGCTTGATGTAAAATCTTCTCCCTCAGACGCATCGTCTGGGTTTTCCTTTGTAAACAAATGGTCGTAGAGCCTAACTTCAGCCTGCAGAGCCTTAGCTGCTGAAACCCAGTGCAGTGTCGCTTTAACGCGTCTGCCGTCAGGAGCGTCTCCGCCTTTTGTGGCAGGGTCGTAAGTACAGTGCAGTTCTACAATTTCGCCTTTTTCGTCTTTGACTATATCGGTGCAGGTGACAAAATACGCGTATCGCAGCCGAACTTCTCTACCCTGTGCTAAACGGAAGAACTTTTTTGGCGGATCTTCCATGAAATCGTCACGCTCGATGTAAAGCACTTTCGAGAAAGGCACCTTACGCGTTCCTGCCCGCGGGTCCGCGGGGTTGTTTATCGCGTCGAGCTCTTCGATCCTGTCTTCGGGATAATTGTCGATAACGACCTTTAACGGGTTAAGTACTGCCATTACGCGAGGTGAAGTTTTGTTCAAATCCTCTCGAAGGCAATGCTCAAGAAAAGCGATATCGATCGTGCTGTTAAACTTGTTGACACCGATAAGCTTGCAGAAGTTGCGTATCGCTTCAGGCGAATATCCACGCCGACGCATACCAGAAAGGCTCGGCATCCGCGGATCGTCCCAGCCATTAACAAGCCCCTGCTCTACCAGTTGCAGCAGTTTGCGTTTGCTCATCACGGTATAGGTAAGGTTGAGCCTGGCAAATTCGATTTGCTGAGGATGATGGACGCCCAACTGATCGAGGAACCAGTCGTATAGCGGACGATGGTTCTCGAATTCCAGTGTACAGATCGAGTGGGTTATCTTTTCAAGCGAATCTTCCAGGCCATGTGCCCAGTCGTACATCGGATAGATACACCATTTGTCCCCTGTACGATGATGACTTGCGTGCAGGATCCGATACATAACCGGGTCACGCATATTGACATTGGGCGATGCCATATCGATCTTCGCTTTAAGCGTTTTGCTGCCGTCGGCAAATTCACCTTTGCGCATCTGTTCGAACAGTTCGAGATTCTCTTCAACACTACGGCCACGAAATGGGCTTGGCCTGCCCGATTCGGTTAATGAACCGCGATATTCGCGAGTCTGCTCAGCGGTCAGATCGCAGACGTAGGCTTTGCCCACTTTTATAAGCTGGGCAGCGTATTCGTACATCTGCTCGAAATAATCCGACGCGAAGTAAAGCCTGTCCTCCCAGTCCCAGCCAAGCCATTTAACGTCCTGCTTGATAGACTCGACGTATTCGTCTTCTTCCTTGACAGGGTTGGTATCATCGAATCGCAGATTACAGGTCGCACCGTCGTTTTCGGCGGCTATCCCAAAATTCAGGCAGATACTCTTCGCGTGGCCGATATGCAAAAACCCATTAGGTTCCGGCGGAAATCGAGTCACAACTTTGCCATCCCACTTGCCGCTCTTTAAATCTTCAGCAACAATACTACGCACAAAATCAACCGATTCAACCGAATTGTTATTTGTTTCTTCGCTCATATCTGTCAACTTTAGTGTTCCTTAAGAAAGTCGTTTATTACCTTTAGCAAGTGGGGAACCTTATTCTCAACAACATCCCAGAGAATATCGTCATCGATCCCAAAATAGGCATGAACAAGCATATCTCTCATCCCCGCGATTTTTCGCCATTCGATACTCGGCAGTTGGCTTCTTAGTTCATCGGAGATATGTTTGGCGGCTTCACCGATAATTTCCAGATTGCGAACTACTGCATCGTAGGTTTTTTCATCCTGTATCAAGTCTTTCTGCGTGAAGCCATCGGTAAATTGTAAGATTTTTTTGCAGCTTTCGACAATATCCTGCAAATACACTATCTCATTACGTGACATTTATAAGCTCCGTCTCAATTTCATCGCGAATCTGTGGTCGAAGTGACTTATTTGTTACCAGGTCAACCCCTGTTCCTAAAAGTTCTTCCAGGTAGAACTTCAAATCCATAAAGATATCGAAATTAGCCTTTTTTTCGAATGAAACCAATACATCCACATCGCTTGCACTCACAGCCTCATTGCGCGCAACCGATCCAAATAGCGAAAGTGTTTTTACTGAAAAACGCTCCCGCATTTCCCCAAGATGGGCTTTAAGCTGTGCTAATACAGTCTGTTTATCCATAGCTAATCTCCTTTTATAGTAAAGTTGCTCTGTTATCGACCAACTTCGCAGGCACCGGTATTTTACACAGTACCGGCTCCCAAGGCAACCAAATACAACGGTCTTTGGGCAAAAATTGTGGCAATAGGCATCTGGCTCTTGACATCAGGGGCAATTGGACGTAAAACTTAAGGTTATTAGCCAGTTAACAGTTAACCATAACAGGGCATGAAATGATAGTAACACGTTTTGCACCATCACCAACCGGATATCTGCATATCGGCGGAGCCAGGACAGCTTTGTTCAACTGGCTTCTGGCTCGGCGAACAGGCGGAATATTCATACTCCGCATAGAAGATACCGACCAGAAGCGAAATACACCTACCGCTATGGCCCAGGTTATGGATGATCTGCGATGGCTTGGTATAGACTGGGACCAGGGCCCAGAGGTCAATGGCCCCAACGGCCCATACCTGCAATCCCAGCGAAGAAATATTTACGATAAATACTTAGCTAAACTGATCGAAGAGAAAAAGGCCTATTACTGTTTCGATACGCTCGAACAGCTCCAGGCGATGCGTGACAAGGCACAGACAGAAAAAAAGGGCTTTAACTACCCCAGGCCGGAAAAGTTCCCCGACCAAAGCGATGTCAAAAAGGCAAAGGCCGCCGGGCTGCCAGTCATCGTTCGCTTTGCAATGCCAGATGAAGATATTATTGTAGAAGACGTTGTTCGCGGGAAGGTGAAATTCGCCGCTGGCGAGATAGGCGATTTTATCATACAAAAATCAGACGGATTCCCCACCTACCACTTTGCATGCGTCGTCGATGATGAATTGATGGAAGTTACTCACGTTATTCGCGGCCAGGAACACTTAATGAACACTCCAGGACATCAGGCACTGCAGCAGGCGCTCGGCTTTAGAACCCCGAACTACGCGCACATGTCTGTCACCGTCAGCGATACCGGCGGCAAACTCTCCAAACGCGAACGCCCAAAGGCACTGAAAAAAGCTGCCAAAGCTGCTCAGGATATAGACCTTGATAAACTATGCGAGATCGCCGGCATCAGTTCCGAAGAAATGGCCACTTTCCTTAAAGGCAAAACCACCCCTGACATGCCGGCTGTCGACGCTATGGCAGAACATCTTGGTATCAATCTGCCAGAGATCAACGTCGTGGACTTTTTCAAGAGTGGCTATCTGCCGGAAACAATGATAAACTTTATGGGCCTGCTGGGCTGGAATCCCGGCGATGACCGTGAGATCATGTCGAGACAAGAACAGATCGATTGCTTTGATCTTAAGCGACTGGCAAAAAGTAACAGCCTCTTCGATCGGCAGAAATTGATCGCTTTCAATACCGAACATATAAAGATGCTCACGCCGAATCTGCTTTTAAAGCGATTCAAAGATTATCTAAACGAGATAGATTCGCCTCTCAAAGCAGCTAACGATGAAACTTTAGGCAGTATAATAGCGATGAACCAGGGCGCACGAACCCTCGCTCAGATCGAACAAAAAAGCAGATTTGCCTTTATTGCTAACGACGAAATAGAGTATGATCAAAGGTCAGTTAAAAAGATACTGCTGAAAAATGACGGCCTGGCGATATTGGCGATCATCAGGGAAAAACTCGACCAGGCCAAGGAACTGTCTGAGGCTCAGATAGAAACAATGCTGCGAAGTTTAGCAGAAGAGAAACAGGTGGGCCTTGGCAAGGTGGCGCAACCTTTGCGAGTAGCGATCTGCGGAAGCACCATTAGCCCGCCAATATTCGATTCTGTAAAAATGTTAGGCAAAGAAAAAACTTTAGCGAGAATAGATATTACTCTAAAAAAATTCGCGGAAAACAATTAATTAGAAAGGTGGTGGCAAATGTCATTATTAGTGACAGGTTCGATAGGGATTGACACCGTTACGACGCCTTTTGGTGTCAGTGAAAATTGTCTTGGAGGCTCGGCAGTTTATTTCAGTATGGCGGCGAGTTACTTTTCGCCGGTCAGGTTTATCGGAGTTATCGGTGCCGACTGCCCGTTTGATCTGGTTGAAGTTTTTACCGGCAGAGATGTCGACCTTAAGGGACTGGAGGTCAGAGCAAGGAGTAAAACCTTCCGATGGAAAGGTTCCTATCACGATACAATGAACGAGGCGATCACAGACAACGTAGAACTAAATGTCCTGGCAGAAGACCCGCCGGTTGTGCCTTACGATTACCAGGACAGTGAGTTTGTCTTTCTTGCTAATACCGCTCCGGCACTCCAGATCGAACTGCTCGAACAGATCGACAAAGGTGCGTTTGTAGCGGCTGACACGATGAACTGCTGGATCCAGGGCCATCTCGAAAAACTCAAGGAACTGCTCGAAAAAATCGACTGTTTGATTATCAACGAAGACGAAGCCAGGGCCTTAGCTGACGACCGCAACCTGGTACGTGCCGGCCAAAAGATACAGAAGATGGGCCCTGAGACCGTTATCATCAAAAAGGGCGAACATGGTTCGTTGATGTGCGGGGTTGGCGGGCAAAAGTTTATGCTGCCTGCATATCCAGCCGACCATGTCAAGGACCCGACCGGTGCAGGTGACAGTTTCGCAGGTGCACTGATGGGATACCTGGCTTCGGTAGGCAAGAGTGATTTCGATACGCTAAAGACCGCGATCGCCTACGGTACGGTGGCAGCTTCGTTTACGATCTCTGATTTCTCGTTGGAGGCAATAAGCTCAGTTAAAAAAGAAGACATCGAAGAAAGAGTCGAAACTTTAAGAAAGCTAACGCAGTTTTAGAACTTGAGCCGTAAAATGCGATTGTTTATAGCGATAGATATTGACCAGAAAACCAAAGACGCATTAGTGCAGTTGCAGCAGAAGATACTAAACCGCGTTAATATAAGAAAGACCGATGTGAAATGGGTCGATCCGGAATCGACTCATCTGACATTAAAGTTTTTAGGTGACGTTCGAGACGAAGAGATCGCCCCTGTTTGCGACGTTGTAAAAGATGTTGCCGGCAGGTTCAAAAGTTTTGAGCTTGGCTTCGAGCAGGTTGGCAGTTTCGGCGGTAGAAGGGCAAGGGTACTCTGGGTCGGTACAGCTGGTGGAACTGAACTGTTAAGTAAATTGCAGGCCGAGCTTGAAAACGAGTTAGCGCGTATTGGCCTTGCCGCTGAAGCCAGAGAGTTTGCCGGGCACTTGACTTTGTGCAGGATAAGGAACCCGAAAGCAGGCCTTAAACTGGCCGAGGTTAGCAAAAATTATAAAAATTTTAAGCTGTCAACTATACCGGTTGATTCGGTTGTGGTTTATCAAAGCGAACTAAAACCCGATGGGCCGGTTTATACGCGGTTAGCTAATTATAAATTATGTGAACCATAAGACGAACGGAGAAATTTTAAAATGGCAAAAGCTAAAAAAGCGAAGAAGGATATTAAGCCAGCAGGCAAAACAAACGCTCTGGAAAATGTGATAGCACAGATCGAAAAGCAGTATGGCCAAGGCGCGATCATGCAGATGGACGAGCATCAATACGCCAAGATAGACGGCATCTCGACCGGTGCACTGTCACTTGACCTTGCCCTTGGCGGAGTGGGTATTCCACAGGGCAGGATCACAGAACTCTACGGCCCGGAATCTTCCGGCAAAACAACGTTGTCACTGCACATCATTGCAAGCGCTCAAAAGAACGGCGGAGTCGCGGCGTTTATCGATGCAGAACACGCTCTGGATCCGACCTGGGCGAAGAAGCTCGGAGTCGACGTCAGTTCTTTATTGATCTCTCAGCCCGATACCGGCGAGCAGGCACTGGAGATAGTCGAGATGCTGATACGATCAAATGCGGTCGATGTCATAGTTGTTGACTCGGTCGCGGCACTTACTCCAAAAGCTGAGATCGAAGGCGATATGGGCGACTCTCACATGGGTAAGCAGGCAAGGCTCATGAGCCAGGCGATGAGAAAGCTTACCGCTATAATCAGCAAAAGCAAAACCGCCCTGATCTTCATCAATCAGATACGTATGAAGATCGGCGTGATGTTCGGCAATCCGGAAACAACTACAGGCGGACGTGCACTGAAATTCTACAGCTCGATCAGGCTCGATATCAGACGCATCGCAACCATAAAAGGCGAAACCGCGGCTGTCGGTAACCGAGTAAGAGCCAGAGTAGTAAAAAATAAGATCGCTCCGCCATTCCGCGATACAGAGTTTGATATTATGTTCGATTCAGGGATCAGCTATGAAGGTGATATGCTCGATCTTGGCGTTGATTGCGATGTGGTGCAAAAAAGCGGTGCCTGGCTTAACTATGGCAAAACCAGACTCGGACAGGGAAGAGAAAACGCGAAAAAATACCTCATTGAAAACAAAAAACTCTGCGAAGAAATAAAAGAAAAAATCCTCATAGCAAAGGGCCTTAAAAAAGAATAAAAAAACAAAAACAGAGCCCCGAGCGTAAGCGAGGGGTAAAAATATCAAGTTGATCCTGTTATCCTGTCAAAAAAATAAGTAAAAAATTTTTGGACATTGATATGTTAGACGCAAAACAGATTAGAAGCGGGTTTATAGATTTTTTCAAGGACAAGGGGCATGACTTTGTCTCCAGTTCGCCGTTAGTTCCCATTAACGATCCGACGCTGCTGTTCATCAACGCTGGGATGAATCAGTTCAAGGATATCTTTATGGGCCTTTCGACCGCGTCGTACACTCGAGCTGCCAACAGCCAAAAGTGTCTGCGAGTCAGCGGCAAGCATAACGACCTTGAAGAAGTAGGCAAAGACACCTACCACCATACCTTTTTTGAAATGCTCGGCAACTGGTCGTTCGGCGATTATTTTAAAGCTGAAGCGATCGAGTGGGCCTGGCAGCTGCTTACCGAGGTTTGGGGAATCGATGCCGACAAGTTATGGGCCACGTATTTCGCAGGCGACAAAGCTGACGGTATGGCCGCTGATGAAGAAGCTGCAAAGATATGGACCAAGGCGACGCCTATCCCGGCTGAAAGAGTTTTAGCATGCGGCAAAAAGGATAACTTCTGGGAGATGGGTGTTACCGGGCCTTGCGGGCCTTGCAGCGAGATACATATCGACCTTGGCCCAGACAGATGCGATATGAAAAATGTCCTCGGGCACAAATGCGCTGTCAACGCGGGCTGTAGCCGCTTTATCGAATTGTGGAATCTGGTTTTCATCCAGTACAACCGTGACGAGACCGGCAGGCTCACTCCTCTAAAAGCCAAACACGTCGATACCGGTGCAGGCCTGGAGAGGATCGTCGCAGTAATGCAGAACAAGACAAGCAACTACGACACCGATCTGTTCATGCCGATAATCAATCATCTAAGCGAAATGACCGGCCATCGCTACACTTCGCAACTGGGCAACAAAACCGACAACGCCTTTCGAGTTGTCGCCGACCACATTCGCGCACTTGTCTTTGCGATAACCGACGGTGCCGCCCCTTCCAACGAAGGCAGAGGCTACGTCATTCGCAGGATCCTTCGCCGTGCATCGAGGTTCGGCAGAGAATTCGATATGCACGAACCTTTCATGCACAAACTCGTGCCGGTAGTCACCGATTATATGGGCCAGGCTTTTCCTGAAATTATCGAAAGGGCCGATTACGTCTCGATGGTCATCAAAGCTGAAGAAGAAAGTTTCGGCAGAACACTCGATCGCGGCATCGAGATTTTCAACACTGCCGCCGAACGAACACAAAAGGCCAATACCAAAACCATCGACGGTGAAGACGCATTTCAGCTTTACGATACTTTCGGCTTTCCACTGGACCTGACTCAACTCATGGCGAAAGAGCGCGGGCTCGATGTCGATATCGAAAAATTCAAAGAACTTATGACTCAGCAAAGACAGCGTGCAAGAGCCGCCCAGAAGGACAATTCCGGTTTAGCTGTTCTAACCAATGTTGAGCTGCCGGTAACCGAGGACCTGCACAAGTATCATACAGATTCCTGCGAAAGTAAAATTCTCGGCTGGATAGACACCGAGGGCTTCAAGACCAGGGGCAAACTCAACGTTGACGACCAGGTTGCTGTCGTTCTCGATAAGACATGCTTCTACGCTGAATCAGGCGGACAGATCGGCGATTGCGGCTCGATCAAAACAGGCGATTGCTTATTTGTTGTCGATGACACCGCAAAAATAGCAGACTGCGTTATCCACAAAGGCAAACTCCAGCAGGGCACTTTAGCAGTCGGTGACAAGGTGACAGCGACTGTCAGCAAAGATAGAAATTCGATAAAGAAAAATCACACCGCAACGCATCTTTTGCAGTGGGCCTTGCAGCAGGTCCTCGGGGATTCGGTCGCACAGCAGGGCAGTCTGGTCTGCACCGATTATCTGCGATTCGATTTTACTCACCCTAAGGGCCTGACAACCGAGCAGACAAAAGAAATCGAAAAACTGGTCACCGAAAAGATCATCGCTGACGAACCAGTTCACTGCAAGGTTATGCCAAGAGGCAAAGCTGACAAACTCGGCGCTATGGCATTGTTCGGCGAAAAGTACGGCAGCGAAGTTAGAGTAGTCGCCATCGGCGCAGCAACCGATGAAGAAATACCGGCAGCGTTCAGTGCGGAGTTTTGCGGCGGTACCCATCTCGATAGATTAGGTTCGATCAGCGGCTTTAAGATAATCAAAGAAGAAAGCATCTCCGCAGGAGTTCGCAGAATAACCGCTCTGACCGGACAAGCTCTTAGCGAATACCTGGAAAAACGTAGTGACGCTGTTGACATCCTATCTGAATTGCTAAAAGTTCCGGCCGACGAGATCGTCGATAGGGTGGGCAAATTAATAAAAGACAACAAAAAACTCGCCAAAGAACTAAAATCAACAGCCAAGCAAAAAGGCTCTGACGTTATGACCGAAGCCAGGGAACTTCTGGGTAAATGCGAAAAGATTAACGATTCTGCTATAGTTACCTCTGTCTTGGAAAACACCTCGATCGACCAGGCTCGCCAGGCTATTGACATGATAAAGAAGAAAGCCAAATCCGCCGCGGTTGTTTTTGGTTTTGCCGATGGCGACAAGGTAACTTTATTATCAGGTGTCACTGACGACCTGATCAAGAAGGGCCTAAAAGCCGGCGACATTATCAAAAAGATCGCGCCGATAGTCGACGGCGGCGGAGGCGGAAGACCACAAATGGCACAGGCAGGCGGAAAAAATCCAGCCAAACTAAAAGAAGCGATAAAAAAAGCAAACGAACTGATAAAACAAAAGCTCGCGGAAAAATAAGTGATTAGCTGTTGTTGTAAGCTTTTGCGAGGGAGGCTGAAAGTGGATGAAGCTTCGGATTCTATTGTCAAGTTTAACTGCGAGAATTGTAACAGGACGATCCGCGTTTCTAAAAAACACGCCGGCAAAAAGGGTAAGTGTCCGAAATGTAAAAGCATTATTGTTGTACCTCAGGGCAATCTCGCTGACACAAAAGAACCTGATTTGGACCCGTCACTTTTTGACATTCAGCCAAAAGAAAACAACACCGTTGACGAGCAATTGCGGGTGTTATATGGCGGACGTACCGAGCCAGAGCAGACTCAGCAGGCGACCAGGCGTAGGCTGCCCTGGCTAATCGATATTTTACTGTATCCGACAGGAAAACCGGGGCTGATAATTCTTGGCATTATTATAGGCCTGCCCCTGCTGATCAAACTCTTAACAAGAGTTATGCAGTATGTCGCTTTGGCGATTCCGCCTTTCTATGTCTTTGCGGTTTTGCTTTTGCCTGTAAGCATCTTTGTAAATATCACCGTCGCCCTCTATTTGTATTGGTATCTGGCATTCTGTGTCCGGGACAGTGCCGAAGGTAATCTCAGGGCTCCCGATGTCCTGGCTGGCTCTGCGAGTCTGGGGGAAATGTTTTGGCAATTGGGCAAACTGCTTGCCTGTTTTATATTTTTTATTTTGCTGATATACCTCTATATTGCCGGCGTGAAAAAAGTTGACTTAAGTTTTGGGTGGTTTTTATTTTCAGCCATTTTTCTGATCCCTATCGAATTGCCGGAGGTTATCTATGGTGACATAGTTTTTCAGTTCGTACTGTTTTGTATTGTCTTTCTTTTTCCGATGACGTTGCTCGCGGTTGTTATGTTCGATTCCTTATCCGCTTTTAATCCGATCCTGATAATCGGTTCGGTATTCAAGACGTTTTTTCAGTATGTGGGCCTGGTTCTGCTTTTCTGCGGAATTTGCGTTCCAATTGTGATAACGAGAAGGATCGTTTCGATGCGATCGGTATCGCCGGCAATGCTGATACTGCCTTACATCGCAAGGGCGGCCAGTATCTACTTGCTAATGGTAGGCGCTCATATTTTGGGCAGATTCTACTGGCGGTATCAGGAAAAACTCAACTGGGAGGTCTGATTAGCCGTTGTCTTGACGGATACGAACACTGTTAGCGTGAGCGTCGAGCCCTTCAGCCTCAGCCAACCTAATAATGTCATCAGCACTTGCGGCCAATTGTTTTTTGTCATACTCGATAATACTCGTAGCCTTGATGAAGTCATTGCTGCTAAGAGCACTGGAAAACAGTGCGCTGCGGCCAGTAGGCAACGTATGGCTCGGCCCAGCCCAGTAATCACCAACGGCTACCGGTGAGTAATCGCCAATAAATATCGCACCAGCATTATCGATTCTTTCAGCGATCTCACGGCTTTGGTCGCCACATTGAATCTGCAAATGTTCCGTAGCGAATCCATTTGCCCATACAATAACATCGTCCATCTTCTCAAACACAACAATACCGCTAAACTCTTTGAGGCATTTTTTTGTTTCTTCAGACCGGCTTAATTGTTCGAGCTGTTTTTTTAATTCATCGAGAACAGAGGTCGCGAATTCTTGTGAATCGGTGAAAACAAGTGCGCTTCCCGGTGCGTGTTCAGCCTGACTAAGCATATCCGCTGCCACCCAGGCTGGGTTTGCACTATCATCAGCGATTATCAACACTTCACTTGGCCCGGCTACCGAGTCAATACTAGTCAAGCCAGAAACAATTTGTTTCGCTGTTTGTACCCACTGATTACCCGGGCCTACTATTTTATATACCTGCTCAATAGTTTCGGTCCCATACGCTAATGCCGCTACAGCTTGTGCTCCGCCAATACGGTAGACTTCATCAATCCCAAGTTCGTAACACACTGCCAATATATCAGGATGAATACTGCCATTATATCTTGGCGGAGAAACTATAACGATCTCTTTAACACCGGCTACCTGTGCTGGAACCGCTGTCATTATTACGGTAGACGGCAAAGGAGCCGACGCACCCGGTACGCAAATGCCAACTCTTTTTATAGGCGTATACTTTATGCCTTGATGTGTACTGTTGCCGATGAAGATTTCTGTTTGATACTTTCTTACATTCTCAATCGCTTTTTGAAGTGACTTCAAAAGAGTGGGGTCAATTTCATCGTGAGCTTTTTTTAACTCATCTTTTGACACTCGAAACTGTTCTGGTGTTAGTTTAATGCCATCAAATTTTTCTGTATACTGCGCAACAGCTTCATCACCATCATTTGAAACCGCCCCAAGAATGTCTACTACTTTTTGATGATTTTCAGCGTGATGGACACCTACTCCGAAAAATGCCATGCCAGCCATCGCCATATAACATTTATTCAACTTATCATCGAAATCAGCTTGGTCGTATGAAATCAGTATTTGATCCAATTCGTTACTCACGCTTTATCCTTTATCAGTTGAAGTTTCCGTGGGTGTATATTCTTTTTGCTCTTTGCAGCAGCAGGTAGTGTTTGTCTTTATATTTAGTTACGATGCCGGCCACTTTGAATCGCGGCGGATCGAGCAAACGAGATTGCTTATCCACCGCTCGTTCAAGTATGTTGCAAGGCAGTAGTGGAAATGAAACCTGGCCAGCCTTTCTGCCCAGACCATCGAGAACAAAAGAGTATTCTTGATTCGGGTCACGGGTCACGGGCCACGGGCCACGAATAAAGCCGATGCGATCTGCTAAGATGGAATCCTGCTTCAAGTTCAGTCCCTCTTCCAACTGCTCGGTGCGGACGATCTTTCTCGTTCGCAGTTTCGCGAGCACTTCCTTAGGTATCATCAGCGTATCGTTGGGATCATTAATTGACGGGGCTTTCTGTGATTGATTGGGCTCGGTATCTTTGGGCCTGGCAGGCTTAGCTTCACTTATCTCCACAAAGTACCACACAAAGATATAGTTCCTGCCTTCGTATTGAGTAACTCTGCCCCAGAGCTTGTAGTTGCCGCTCGCGTGCTTCTTCGTACTGGCGATCAACTTCTCCAGTCCCGCTGACGGCAAAAAAGCGATCGGCTTATCGGCTTTGGCAACACCTTTGTCATCGGTGACATCTGAAAATGGCATGAAGTACCAGGTCGCCTTATTACCAGCTGTAACAACTCTGCCGTCGACTCCCGACATGGCGAATCCGTCCCGTAGGGGTTTGGGTTTCCTGGGACGCTTGACAGCTTCTTTGCCGCCGGCGACCCCGACAATGGTAATCAGAAAAGCAAGTATCAGAATTTTTTTGATCATCGTTTTAGTTTACTCCGGCAAAAACTTTTTAAGCAATTCTATTATATCTTTCGGCTCATTGGCGGTTTGAACATAAATCCCGCATTTCGGGTCATCGATCTCTATCAGCTCGATTAACGACTTCCAAAAACCTCCGACAAGTATAATCGGTTTGTCCTTTTTTAGAAAGCCTTTGTTTTTTAATTCCCAGACCTTCGCCAACTCCAGCAGCGTCCCTGTACCGCCGGGCAAAACCACGTATCCATCGCCCAACTCTATCAATTTATCAAGCCTTTCTGTAAGGCAGCCGGTTTTAATTTCACTGCTGACATACTTATTTGCATCTGACGAAAAAGCCGAGCACGTAACCCCTACAACCTCGCCGCCGTTATCGAAGGCCCCCTTCGCAGCTGCCAGCATAGTCCCGCCATAACCACCATTAGCTATAACAAAACCACTGTGAGCCAACACCGAACCAACATCATAGGCCAGTTGATAAACCGCATCGCCAACTCCAGCCCGAGACGTGCCGAAAATGGAAATAGTTCTTATAGTCATTCAGGCAACCTCTAATAATTGCCCCAACAGAGCCCCGACCGTCAGGGAGGGGTAAAAGCATTACTGTTAGCCCCCTGCACCGCAGGGGGTTTATGCCTTTGCCCTTTTTTTATTTGCTCTTATTTCGAGTATAGTTCAATAACCCTGCCGAGAGTAAAATTTCCCTGTCTCTTTCGGAAAGATTCAATTTGCCGGTTAGTTCAATTGAGCTGGTCTTGTTGACAATTGTAACTTCATCACTATTTTTAACCGCTTCGACAAGGCCATCGATTTGCAATTTATCGCCAGCGTGAATTTTGTCATAGTCGCTTGCGTCGGCAAATTCTATCGGCACGATGCAGAAGTTTATCAGGTTAGCTTTATGGATACGCTCGATACTCTTGGCGATTACCGCTCGCACGCCAAGGTACATCGGACAAAGGGCCGCGTGTTCTCTCGACGAACCCTGCCCATAACTTTGCCCTGCCACTATCACTCCTGCAACACCTTTTTCTTTTAACGCAAGCGCTCGTTCAGCAAAGCTCGCTTTCCCCGGCTCGCTAAAACAGCTAAACACAACTTTGGCATATTCCGGAACATTGGATCGCAGCTTCAAAAAAGCACCAGCCGGCATAATATGGTCGGTCGTTATTTTGTCTTCGCACTTAAGCAGCACCTGACCAGCGAGTTTCTCTGCCAGCTTAGGCGGTGATTCAGGCACAACGATAGTAGGCCCGCGAAGCACTTCGACTTTACCGCTTTCACTTTTAGCTAAGGGTTTTTCTATCATGCTATCGTCGATAAGAAATTCTTTCGGCTCATCGATCTTAGGATATTCGATCCCAAGCTCTCTCGGATCGGTGATCTTGCCGGTAAGGGCCGAAGCTACTGCGGTTTCCGGACTGACCAAATATGTCTGATCGCCGACTGTACCGGTTCGCCCGGCAAAGTTCCTGTTGAATGTTCTCAAGCTGACCACGCCATTAGCAGGCGAAAAGCCCTGCCCGATACAAGGCCCGCATCCGGATTCAAGCACCCGGGCACCAGCACCTATCATATCCGACAACGCCCCGTTTTGAGCCAACATATTGAGCACTTCTCTGCTGCCGGGAGCGACCCCGAACTCTACCATATTATTGATACCTCGCCCCTTAAGCGTCCCAGCTACCATCATCAAATCGGCAAAGCTCGAATTCGTGCAGCTGCCTACAAGCACCTGCCCGGTTTCGATGCCGGCAAGTTCTGCGACCGTTTTTATATTGTCAGGCGAAGAAGGACACGCCGCCATCGGCTCAAGCTGCGAAAGATCGATCTCTATAACACGGTCATATTCAGCGTCACTATCCGCTGCCATGGCGCGATAATCTTTCTCTCTACTCTGGGCGGCAAGGAATTTTTTCGTTTGCTTATCGCTCGCAAAGACACTCGTCGTCACGCCCAATTCAGCGCCCATATTGGTTATCGTCGCGCGCTGCGGCACCGAAAGAGTCTCGACCGCTTCGCCAAAATATTCCGCCACCCACCCGACATTACCCTTAGTCGTAAGAATGCTAAGCAGTTTGAGTATCACATCCTTAGCAGCAACCCAATCGTTTAACTTACCGGTAAGCTTAATACCAGCAACTTTGGGACAGCTAAGATAAAAAGGCCCGCCGCCCATAGCGACCGCCACGTCCAAACCCCCTGCCCCGATAGCCAGCATACCGATCCCGCCGCCGGTAGGAGTATGAGAGTCACTACCCAAAAGTGTAGCCCCTGGTTTGCCGAACCTCTCCAGGTGAACCTGGTGACATATCCCGTTGCCGGCGCGGGAATGATAGACACCGAATTTAGCTGCTACACTTTGCAGATACAAATGGTCATTATGGTTTTCAGGCCCGAACTGGCTCATATTGTGATCGATATAGCTAACCGAAAGTTCCGTCTTGACCCGACCAGCCTGCATCGATTCATAAAGCAAAAAAGCCGTCGTACCCGTAGCATCCTGTGTAAGCGTCTGATCGATACGAATACCGATCTGCTCGCCGGCCGCGAGTTCACCTTCAACCAGATGCTCGGAAAGTATTTTATAAGTAAGCGTCTGTCCCAACTTATTTCTCCTTAAGAACCAAAAAACATAATATACCATAAACCCGAACAGATGACAATTCCAGGCTTAAACCAATTCTTTAAAGTCGCCTTTTTAAGCCAAAAAGCAAGTTTGATCACAGTATTTCTGCTGTAAACCCAGTTAACACTTGAAATAACAACAAATTTTTAATATAATATAAGTGTCCGTAACGATAGTCTGCATGATTTGTGCAAAGTTTCGGGAGGGTAAGGTTTTATGTGTAAAAAACGGGTTTATCTGACAGCCGACGGATCGGGGTTCACCGGCAATATATCCATGTAGCTAAGCAAAGATATACAATGTTATATCTGATAGATACTTTATGAGAGGTTGGAAAGATGAGAAATGTGAGAATAATGACAAAAATAGCGGTCGCTTCATTAGCGATCGTGGTGGTGGTAACGGCGACATCGTTGGCGGCGGTAACGAACCCCGACGGTTTCGAGGGTTACGCCCTCACGACCGACTGGAACCCAACCGAAGCCGGCGAGGGATGGACTGTGGCTGCTGAGGCATTGGCCAAAATCAGCACGGCCGCTGCCCTTAACGGCAATCAGGGCCTTCAGTGCGGAACAGATGCAGGTAATCTGGCTGCTGGACAAACTTACTGGTATAAAACTTTCAATGCCGATCAGCAAACATTTGAGATGGATTTCCAGGTCTTTTATGGCGGTGCTGCGAGGATTGCCGTAGGGATTGGTAATGGTACCAATCCACAATTAAGTGGGGCTTTTCACATTGCATTTTCAACATGGGATAACGGTGGAATCGGTGCCATTTGGAACCATAACGGCACCGGTTATGACATCACAAATATTCCCGGTACCACAAACGGATATATAGACTGGGCCAACCAGACATGGCATCACTTAACGGTCGAAATGGACTTCACCTCTCATACAGTTCGGGCTCGTTTCAATGACAACGCGTGGACCGCCTGGGTTGCGATGCCATCCTGGGACTATGATGGCGGCGGGCTCTACCTGCACAACATCGTCCAAATGAACCATGATGGCATAAACTATATTGACAATGTGAAGTTGACCGATGATTTTATTCCGCCGCCTCCTCCGCCTACTCCGTCTACTCCCCCGCCTCTACCATCTACTACGGCGTTTGGAACTAACCCGGAAAGATTCGAAAGCTATGCCAGCACGATTGACTGGCAACCGTCCCAAGGCGTCGATGGCTGGGCCATATCAAACGACATCGCTAAGATTGGTCCTGGATATGGCCAGACCGGCCAGGGCATGGAATTGCAAGGCGGTGTCTATGCCGAGTGGTTTGCCGCTTACGACCCAACATATTTCGAGTCGCAGACATTTGTGGTGGATTTTAAGAATACTGCCCCGACCAGTAGTTTTCAGCGCATCATGTTCTTCGCTGGGGGCCAGTATATGGGATCTTTTTACAGTCAGGGACCTTTTTTTGTTGAATTCTACAATCTTCCGACCTATGACGCTTGGTTCAGTCACTGGAATGAAACCACCTCAAGTTATGATAAGACCCATCTTCCCGGTGCGAGTGATTGGTCGGCGGGTAATGTGTGGCACAGATTGACGGTGGAAATGGATTACACCTCTCACACCGCCCGGGCCAGGCTGAATGACAATGCTTTCACGGCCTGGGTACATATGCCGGAGAAAGATCACTATGACATATCCGGCCTGGCGTACAGCTATGCCAGTATAACGACGAATGTTTTGAATGGAACATTCAATTTTGACAACTACGGCTTGACTTTTCCGGGTTATGATTGTGCTGACGCGATTGCCGCCGGTCATGGAAATGCTTTTGATTTAAACGGTGACTGCCGTGTAAATCTGTTTGATTTCGCATTGCTTGCGGCTGAGTGGTTAGACTGTATTGAACCGGGCGGGGAGGGTTGCCAGACACCATGGAGCCCCTAAGCGTTAATATGTAAATTGAAAATGGTTCCTGATAGATCTTGAGCATAGAAAGGAATATTCAAATGAAACTGATACGAAAAGTAAATACAAGATGCAAATGGACGGGACCATTGGCACCAGCCATGATCGCGCTTCTTTGCCTTGTGTTTATGGTCTCGAACCCGGCAGGGGCCGTTAACTCATTTGACCCGTTTCCAATGGGCTGGTACGATGTCTTTGCGGGGGTGACTCGTCCTGCCTTAATGGCTACTGATACCGATGTTCCGGGAGGTCAGGGCAGCAACATCGCCATTGCATATTGGATGCCGTACCCATATTCAGGACGATTGGCCTATCTGGACGCAGCCTATTCGGCTGGGGTTGACGTGGTCCTGCAAATTGAGCCTGCTCTTGTTGATGACCAAAACTCTGCCGGCATTAGTGCCTTTGTAGCCCAGTGGGATGCCCACCCTGCTGTCGTCGGGTGGTATTCATACGACGAACCCTATAATTTTGGTGAGATGGAAACAGAACTTCAGATTGCATTTGATGCTATTAAAACGCAAAGCACTAAGCCGGTCGTGTTACTTTTCGGAGAGCCGGGCATTGATGCCGAAAAACCAGTGGCCTGGAGCAGTGTCTATGATATTTTTGCTGTCGATGGTTATTCATGCCGTACGGGTGAGGTTGAGTTTAGCGGACTGGGGACTGAGTCGCCAACTGAATTTCCTTACTGGGACGACTGGAAAGGGCTGATGGATCGAACGCAAGCGCTGTCTATCGCTGTCGGTAAACCCTACTGGTCAATGCTGCCTGGATTTAGTGAACTTATAGGTGAAACCCTTAACTATCGGTTTCCTACGAACGCTGAAGCAAAATTTCACGCATTCTATTCGTTGCTCAGAGATGCGTCCGGACTAATTTACTTCAGTTACTATCGTGCCGTAGATTCGCCAGCCAGACCGGAAGAAGCGTATCCATTTTGGGGATGGACATGGCTCGATACGGTGATGACCTCAAGAAATGACGAAGTGAATCTCCTGGGGCCGGCCCTTAGAGAAGGACCCATCGCCAGCAATGCTTTCTCAGCCGATGATGCTGATATCATTGGTGATGTTTACCAGGATCCGGGCACGAGTATATTTTATGTTGTCGCATTAAACAAAATGACTGGCGACAGAACGTCATCGATCACCCTGAATCTGCAGGGGCTTCCGCTGGAAACACCTGTTGCGGTCAAGCCGTTATTTGAAGGAAGCGTCGCTCCGATCCCGCTTACGGCAGGTGGCACTCAATTCAGCGATGATTTTTCCAGCTACGAAGTTCACCTATATCAGGTCATATACGAACCGGCCGATTGCGCTGAAGCGATTGCCAATGGTTATAGACTTGTCGGGGATTTCAATGATGATTGTGTCATAGACATGCTTGATGTCGCATCCTTTGTGAACGTTTGGTTAGACTGTATTGAACCGGGCGTATCCGGTTGTCAGACACCCTGGTTGCCTTAGCATATATAATTATACTTTATCACAGGTGGATGTAAACGAATTAGCTACAAAAGAACATGAAGAGAATTGCGATTTTCCGATGTTTTAGAATTGTTTTAAGAATCGCAGGTCGTTCTCGAAGAGCAGGCGAATATCAGTGATCCCGTATTTCCGCATCGCAAGCCTCTCGACCCCGAACCCAAAGGCCCAGCCGGTATACTTTTCACTATCTATACCGACTGCGTCGAAAACATTCGGGTCGACCATCCCGCAGCCGCCGACTTCCATCCAGTCCTCTTTGCCATGCTTATCGACCCACAGCAGATCAACCTCAGCACTTGGTTCAGTAAACGGAAAGAAGCTCGGCCTCAATCGCCACTTAGCGTCGGCGCCAAACAAAGAGTGCATGAACTGACCGATCGCCGTCTTCATATCGACCATGCTCACATCCTCATCGACGACTAAAGCTTCGAGCTGATGGAACATAAACATATGCGTAGCATCGACGGTGTCAGGCCGATAAACCCTTCCCGGTGCCACAACACGAATAGGCGGCTTAGTATTTTCCATTACCCGAATCTGGATTGTTGAAGTCTGGGTCCGCAGCAGCGTGTCATCATCGAGATAAAAATTGTCCAGCGGATCGCGTGCCGGATGCTCTTCGGGGATATTCAACGCGATAAAATTGTGCCACTGATCCTCAACTTCCGGACCGTAAGCAACGCCGAACCCCATCCTGCCGAATATCTCCAGCAGTTCATTTATCGTCTGAGTAATAACGTGAGTTTTGCCAATGCTAACCGTTTTGCCCGGCAAAGTCACGTCTATCAACTCTTTGCTTTTGCCCTGTTGCGCCTGCGATAGTTTTCCTTTGAGCTGCTCGAACGCTGCGGTAACTTGTTTCTTGATCTTATTGGCAAGCTGACCAGCCTTTGGTTTATCTTCTGCGGAAAATTTACCGATCCGACTGAGCATCTGCGTGACATGACCCTTACGGGACAGATATTTAATGCGGAACTCCTCTAAAGCCGCCGGGTCGGCAACTTTTTTCAAGGCATCAAGAGCCTCAGAACCGATCTTTTCGAATTGATCAAGCATGTTTGGGTATAGCCTATCTTTCCAAAAAACGAACCAGAAGCCCTAAACGCAAGCGCCGGGATAAAAACTTTACGCCAAAGCCGCTTTTACATCTACAACGATAGCGTCGAAACCAGCAGGGTCAGCTATCGCGATTTCGCTCAGCATTTTGCGGTTCAGTTCGATATTCGCTTTTTTACAACCCGAGATAAATAGGCTGTATCGTATATCCCGCATTCGACAAGCCGCGCTTAGACGAGTTATCCACAGTCCGCGGAAATCTCTTTTTTTACGTTTGCGGTCGATACGGGCGTTGACTTGTGCCCTCACCGTGGCTTCTTTAGCTAACCGGTAAAGCCGGCCGGCCGAGCCGCGATGGCCTTTTACTGCTTTGAGAACCCTCTTTTTGGCTTGACGTCTTGCGGCACCTTTTCGTACTCTTGGCATATCAGCTTTCCTTAATATTGTGTTATTTACGATTTGCTGACGGCAGCTGATTTCCAGCCGAGAAGCAAATTCATGTTTTTAATTCGTTACATAACTGCTTTATTTACAGAGTTTTATCTTCGCCGTCTTGGCCATTGCGGGCGACATTGTGCTTGTGCCGGCTATCTTTCTACGTCTTTTGGCGTTTTTACAGCTCATCAAATGTCCGCCGCATGAACTTTTGTGCTTGACCTTACCCGAAGAGGTAACTTTAACTCTTTTACTTAAACCCTTATGGGTCTTCTGTTTAGGCATCTAACTAATCCCTTTAAAAATCTACTGTTAATTACAAGTCCGTTATTCTAAGCGATTCAACCAACCAAGTCAACAATTAAGACAAAAAAAATAATTTGCCCCGAATTGACACGGCCTTGTCATTCCTGCCAAGGGTCTCCGCCCGCGAAGGCGGGTGCAGGAATCCATTCATTTTGACAGGATTAACATGGATTTCAAAACAAATAACAAATAATCAATCGATGCGGCAATCTCAGCCATGCAATGCTGTTCAAGCATACATACTCGCTTGAAAAGCACTTGGCATCTGGCTCCATATCCGACCATCCAGCTCTCGACCGGCTTTTTTCTTATTTACTCCGCCCCATTGTTTAAAGAAAAACGCAACATTTTGAGCGATGCACTGCTCTCGTATATTTCGTACCCAATCTGCTTCTATTGGCCTTGCTCCAGGCCCCGATCACTATAGCTGATGACGGCCTACCAGTTTTCATGAGATTCCAGCGGAAACCATTACAAAAAAAACTCCCCCAACACTAAAGGCAAAAAAATGTTAGCCGTTTTACTTGGCCCCAGCGAAGTATTAGTAGTAGTCATCATAACAGCAGTAGTAGTCTACCTACTAACCAGAAGAAGAAAAAAATAAATCTATCCACTGATTAACGTAACGCAGATTTGAAAACAATAGTAAGTTAAATGAGAATTGGAGTTGTAGAAATTTACGAGAAGCTATGAGCCAATTCTTCAGCGCTTTCCTTTAAAACTTCATCAGCACACTCTAGGTTTGCTCTCTTACGTAAGTTTGTGAGCACTCCAATCTCACTTTCAATAAGATTGCTCAAGTCGTGTTTGATTATATGAGACAGATCAACTTGACCAATTCCTTCTTTTGATAAGTTACATATCTCAATTCGCAATGGTTTGCCACTTGAAGTACCTATAAAAAACTTTATGTTTTCTTTGTCAAAGAGTTTTTTTGATTTTTCCAGCGTCGGATAATCAAATATTATAAATAAAGTGTCCTTATCTTTTATGTAACCGGAAGAAATGTTTTGCGGAATATCACTAGGAGGAAGGTATAACTCAATATTTATTTTAGCCTCCACCTCTTGTTTTTTAAGAGGTGACATGTAAATCTTTTTATTGAAAGATATAGCTCTTGATGTCATTTTAAACCTCCATTTGAATTATTTCACCAATAGTCAATGCAAATGAAACAAATCTCGTTCGCACGTCTTCACTGAAAGGGTCCTCGTCAGCGGTACTATCTACTAAAAGTACTCCCCACGTTCTTCCATCTTTGTCAACAATTACAGTGCCATGGAAATGCCCTGCCCGTCTATGTATTTTTTTTAGTAAACGAAAATCAGATATATAACCTTCTTTCATATACCTTTTAATTATTCTTTTTTTAGTTGAACTCAAATCTTCCACAGAACGACAGGTAGAAAGGTCGACATCCTTGATGTCTGGGAGATTGGTAATACACGGTCTTAATTCACTATACCGTATATACCCCACTATGCCTTCGCATTTTTCTTCCTTATTCATTTCAACCCTGAACATAGTGGACGATGTTTTAAAACGCCGCCCACACCTGGAATTTACAATTAGGTATCTTCCTAATTTCGGCGGTCTTAAATATAGCAAGCGTTTCCCTCTAATTACAAGGTGATAAAAAAAATAGCGATAGTTCCTGAGGAAAGCCCTAATGTAAGGGATTTCCTTAAACAATGTTATACGATGATCATTCTCATTTCCACTAAATAGTTCACTGTTTATTCTTGTCAGCAACTTTCTTATGAGTTTCTTTTTTTCTTTGTGAGGTTTAAGCCATTTGGGCCATAGCGAATAAAAGAAAATATAGAGTGCTGCTACTGTGATAACCCATACTTTATGAGTATCCACAAAACTTGATAATTCTTTAACTACTCTATTGTTGTGGCCCTTAAAGGCATCCAAATGGGAAATCAATGTTAAAACCGATAGACAGACAACATTGATAAAAATCCAAAACTTTTTCATGTTATATATTTTTGACTACTAACAAAGGCTAAGCATCTGTCAATGTTACAACCTGTTTATGCACTCGTAAAGCATCTTCCTCTTTTTTTATAGAAAATGGCATCTAAATGGATTTGACTTTCCCATGGGAACTGGTCCGCCATCCATTGCCATACTGCAATCCATCATTAAAACCACACATATTATACTCTGAAAAGCCGAAAAAGTCAAGGGTATTTTTAATTTTTTAAAAAAAATCGTGGTAAACTTTCTTTAAGTTTTGCGTTTCTTAGCGTCTTGGTGTCTTAGTGGTGAAAATTCATTCATCTGCACAGATGCGCGCAAAAAAACGCAAAAAACCACCCTTTTCAAGCACCTTTTTGCAAAAAAGCACACTTTTCCGTGCATTTTGTGCGCATTTTTGTAAATTTTTGCGCCTTTTTACAACTTTTTCAAGCCCAAAACCAAAAAAACCCCCGTTCAAACCCCCAAAAAACCACATC
>JBHPGW010000018.1:0-43023 GCA_042569785.1 Planctomycetota bacterium
ATCATGATTAGTTGTTATTTTACATGATTTGGTGGTTAAATCAAAGTTCTTGACGGGTATGGATTAATTGTTTTTAATATGGGGCCTGAGGTTTTACGAAAGTTTTACTGTTGTAATGTGTGAGTGTTGTTAAAATCCGGCAGTTGAAAATGAAAGGTTTTTAAAGATGAAGGTCAGTAATCGAGCAGAAGCGGTACCGCCATCAGCGACGATCGCGGTAACTTCGAAGGCGAAGGAAATGAAGGCGGCAGGGGTTGATGTTGTCAGTTTCGGTGCCGGTGAGCCTGATTTTGATACGCCTGGGTTTATTAAGGACGCGGCGATCGCAGCGATGAAGGCTGGCAAAACCGGTTATACGGCGGCGGCTGGTATCGCGGAACTGCGGAAGGTTATCGCTGATAAGCTGGAAAAAGATAACGGGCTTACGTACACAGCTGACCATGTTATCGTTAATATCGGTGCTAAGCATTCGGTTTATGAGGCGATGCAGGCGGTGCTTGATCCGGGCGATGAGGTTATTTTGCCGACGCCATATTGGGTGACCTATACTGAGACTATTAAGCTTGCCGGCGGTGTGGCGAAGATAGTCGAAACCGATAAGGCGAACAGTTATAAGATCACACCGGAGCAGCTCAAAGAGGCTATAAACGAAAAGACAGCGATGCTGCTTTTGAATTCGCCTAACAATCCGGGGGGGTTTACGTATAGTCCTGACGAACTGGCGGCGCTGGCGAAGGTGCTCGAAGGGACCGATGTGATGGTGCTTTCTGATGAGATATATGAAAAGCTGATTTATGGCGATACGAAATTTGTAAGCTTCGCTTCTTTGAGTGACGATGCTTATAACAGGACGTTGACGGTTAACGGTTTGAGTAAGGCGTTCGCGATGACGGGCTGGCGGGTTGGTTATACGGCAGGGCCATTGGAAGCGATAAAGGCGATGGGTAGATTGCAGTCGCATATGACGTCGAACGTGGTGACTTTTGTGCAGGACGCATCGATGGTCGCGTTGGGCGAGGCGGGGGTTGAGATCGTTGAAAAGATGCGGGTTGAATTTGAAAAGCGAGCGAAGTATATGGTTGAAAGGCTTAACGGTATTGAAGGTGTGGAATGCACCGAGCCTACGGGCGCTTTTTACTGTTTTCCTGATGTTTCAGCCCATTATGGCCGAACTATTAATGGCGCGAAAATAGAAGGCAGTATGGATTTTGCGAAGGCGCTGCTGGAACAGGCGAATGTCGCGTTGGTGCCTGGTCTGCCGTTTGGGTGCGATAATAACGTGCGGCTTAGCTTTGCCTGCTCGCTGGAACAGATCACTAAAGGTTTAGATAGGTTGGAAGAATGGCTGAAACAATAGAGGCAGAGGTTAAAAAGAAATCGGCACTTAGCGGCTGGCCAATGATTATCGGGTGGATCGCGATGATGATATTCGCGTTTCACGCCTGTACGCATATGGTCGGGGCTGGTGACACGTGGGTTGCGATGGCTTGCGGACGTCACTTTATCAATCACGGTGTCGATACGGTCGAGCCTTTCAGTGCGAATTCTCATAATGCAGGGCCAACGGAAGAAGAGGTTGAAACCTGGCCCGGTTGGGCTCAGTGGATAACCGAGAAGGTTGGACTCGATACGGTTAAGTATTGGCATCCTACCGGCTGGGTAAATCAGAACTGGCTGACGCATGTTATTTTTTACTGGGTGACTAGCGAGTCGCCCTTTGCCGATGCTGAAAACTTTTCGTTTAATACGCTGGTCTACTGGAAGTTCGCGGTTTATATACTTACGATTGTCTGTGTCTATTATATGACACGTTTGTTGGGGGTGAATC
This sequence comes from Planctomycetota bacterium, assembly GCA_042569785.1. GTDB lineage: Bacteria > Planctomycetota > Phycisphaerae > Sedimentisphaerales > Anaerobacaceae > JBHPGW01. Next base: position 1,829 of record JBHPGW010000018.1, read on the forward strand.
CGGCATTGAGCGCGGTTTTCGCCTGCTTTACTTTGTTTATAGGCAGGTCGTTTTTTGATGTTCGTCCGGCGGGATTCTCGAATCTTTGCACGGCGGCGTTTTTGCTCATCCTTACCCTCGCGACGTATCGCAAGGTTTGGTACATCTGGCTTATTGTGCCCTTGACGGTGTTCTGGTGCAATGTTCACGGCGGATATATTTACATTTTTATTATGCTGGTTCCTTTTTTCGGTTTTCACTTTTTGACGAGCTTTACAAAGAAAGGGCTGGTTTCGATAGGTCGCAAAGGTCTTTATCATACTGCCTGGGCTGGAGTGGCGGCTTTTCTCGGTTCGATAGTATTTAACCCGTTTCATTTGACGAACCTTACGCATACTTTTGTAATCAGTGTCAGCGAACACGCCAAGGCCTGGCGTACGGTTAATGAATGGCATCCAGCGTTTGAATGGGGAAATCCTGTCGGCGACGAGATACCTTTTTTGATAATGTATATTATCTGCTGGGTACTGCTTTTGGCGTGGATCGTTTCGATGATAGTGACGTCTAAATCGGTTAAGAGCCAGGTGAAACGAAAGTCGGATATATCGGGAAGTTATCAATGGCCCAAGGTTGACCTGGCACTGATCGCTATCGCAGCTCTTTCTATTTATATGGCGATCTGCTCGCGGCGTTTTATACCGATAGCTGCTATGGCGGCGTGTCCTTTGATGGCGTTGTATATCGAGCAGATCGTTCGTGCGATCTCGGCGACTCGTAATTTTCATAAGAAGGGGGAGCTTACGGTTCCAGTGATGCCGAGGCCGCTTCAAAAGGTTTTTGTTTTAATCGGTATTGCCGCGGTTTTATTTTTCGGCTTACGGTGGGGTTTTAAATTCAATCGGATATATCTGGCTGCATGGCCTACGGATGAGAAATTGAATTCTGTGTTTATGCGTATGACGGCATCAGATGCTAAGCCCTTTTATGCTACGCAGTTTATGAGGGACAACAAGATGTCCGGCAAGATGTTCAACTACTGGACCGAAGGGGGTTTTATAGGCTACGGACAGGTAGCTGACCCGAATACCGGTAAGACGCCTTTACAGTTATTTATGGACGGCAGGGCTCAGGCGGCGTATAGTCGTAAAGATTATGACAGGTGGGCCATAATCATGGCGGGCGGGCCTGTCTATGGTACAGCCAGGGCACGAAAACAGAAAATAACCCCGGAGGTATATAGAAAGACGGGCGAATGGCTGGATAAAAAACTTAAAGGTCGTGGGGTGTGGGTTGTCTTGATGCCGGCCGGTCAGTTTGACAGTGCTTTTGTCAAAGCTCTCGAACACAATACTAACTGGGTTATAGTTTTTATGAATAATAAGCAACGGCTTTTTGTTGACAGGACCACGGCTGGTGGCAAAAAACTATTTGAAGGAATATTCAACGGGCAGACGGTGTTTCCTGATGAGTTTTCCAGGAATCTCGTATTGGCCAGAAATATGATATTATTTGGCAAGGGTGCCGCGGCAAAACGTCGGGGGCTGGAACACGCGTTCAAGGCTTTTGAATTGTATCCCTCACAGGCGCCTTTAGTGCAAATGATGTTTGCAACCAGGTACTCAAGTGAATTGAGACCTGATGTTCTGGGTTTCTGTAAGGGCTACGCCGAGCAGTTCGAGAAGAACAGGAAGCAGTACATAAAGGAGGATGGTTATTTCCATAAGGTTGTTGCGGCATTGGTTTGTAATGACGTGCTGAATAGAGGGGCCAAGGCTCAAAAAGATGAGGATATGATCGAGCTTTACAGTGGGCGTTTGAGAGAATACAGAAGAGAAAAAAATATACTGATCCGCAACAAAAGGTGGTAACAGGTGAGTGACAATAATCTGGAAAATGCGGTTGAGTCGGATACCCGTGATGGTGTTTCTTTGAGTGTGTTTTTTCCGTGTTATAACGAGCAGGAAAATGTTGCGCGTACGACTGAACAGGCGGTCTCGGTTCTCGAAAGGATCGGTGCTGACTACGAGGTAATAATAGTCAATGACGGAAGCGGCGATTCTACGGGTGAAATAGCCCGCGGGTTGGCGGGAGCTAACAGCAGGGTCAAAGTTGTAGAGCATGATGGAAATCAGGGTTACGGGGCGGCTCTTCAGTCGGGGTTTCGTGCGGCGAGTAAGGAGTTGGTATTTTATACCGATGGTGACGGCCAATTCGATATTAACGAGATGCCGGCCCTTTTAGAGTTGATGGCTGATCATGACATTGTCAGTTGTTACCGTTTGGATCGTAAGGATAGCGCAATTCGTAAACTCAACGCCTGGTGCTGGACGAAGTTAGTTTGTTTTTTGTTTAGTATGCGTATTCGTGATATAGATTGCGCGTTCAAATTGTTTAAGCGGGAAATATTCGATAACATAGAGATGACAAGTACCGGTGCGCTGATCGATACCGAGATCCTGGCACGGACGGTTCGTAAGGGTTACCGTATAACTCAAAGAGGTGTTCACCATTATCCTCGCACGGCTGGCGAACAAACCGGTGCCAATATCAAGGTGATACTTCGAGCGTTTAAAGAGCTGTTCAAGCTGCGTCGTCAAATTCGTGGTTCGTAATTTTAATCACAGATTTCGCAGATTTAAAAAGGATTATCACAGATTTTTTTAACCACGAATTTTCACGAATGAACACGAATAAAAAAAACAGATACGCAATACGAGATTATGGAAAAAAAGAAGGTTAATCTGTTTGTTTACGGCTCATTGCGTGATCGTAAGATCTTTGAATCGGTTTGTGGTTTGGATTTCACTCGCACAGTTTCCAGGGTCAATCAGCAGCGTCTGTTCGCAGAGCCTGCACTGCTTTCGGGTTATCGCAAGGTCAGTCCTGACAACGTCTACTATTATGCAATAGCCGGCAGGTCGTCGAGGATCGACGGGCTTTTGATCCACGATGTAACAGTTGAGGCAATGGCAGAGATCGACAGGTATGAAGGCTATCGTTATCAGAAACAAAAGGTGTTGGTCAATACGGCAAAAGGCCCGATTGTTGCGGTTGCATATTTGGTGAGCCGTGAGTCGATGAAGCAACATTTCGGCGACAGGTTTCATGTCAATTTGATACATGAGTTGTGGCTTCGCAAGCGGATCGAAAAATTTATGAGAAAGCACACACGCCCGGGAGAGCGTACGGCTGATGCGGAGATGGAGCGTCGTGCGGACCGTGAACTGCTTGCGACAACCGAGCGTGATTTGGTTATAACGCATTACCACTCCGACGCTGTGAGCGATTATTATCTTCAGCATGAGCTTGACCGTCCCCGTCCGAGCATTGCGCATTTGCGAGGTGACTCGGCAGCGCAGCCTTTTATCGCCAATTACATCAGGATGGTTGTCAAACAAGTGGTGCTCAATCAGCTTGACGAGAGGATTCAGTATAGGTATCGGTTTGCCCTTGAACATTTGCGAAGTTCAGAGAGGTACTTCAAGCGTTCTGTTAGTCTGCTGATAGCTTTGCAGATCATGAACAGAAACGAAAAGACGGTAGGGTTGATAGTCGATAAGTGCCCGGAAACAATGCCTTATGCCAAACATGACCTGGTCGATTACGTCAAGTACGCGGTCAGTGCGGCTAAGAGTCTGTTCGATGCCAGGGTGGTTGAGTCTCATCTGGAACGTATCCGGTCGAATTTTGAGCCTGGTCTTGTTCCTCTCGGCGCTGAAGTGGAGTTGAGTAATATCGGAGCGGCAGCGGTAGAACCTCAAAGAAGTATCCAGAAAAAAACGGACCCGGTATATGACAATTTTAAATACTTTCATGATTTTCAACTCGATGTCCTGTCGTGGAAACTCGGAGGTTATATCGACGACCATAGCGGATCAACCGAGCCTGGTCGCAAATGTGGATTTTTGGAATTGGCTCCGGGCAGACTCAATATAGCAGGAGAGATATCTCGTCCTACAACGGCGGCGCCATGGCTGTTGAATCAGTTGATCCGCGAGACCACTAATTTTTATGGTGTTCTGCCGCACAGTCTGCATCTTTCTTTTCAACTCAGGAAAAATCAGGTAGGCAGACAGAATCTTTTGCCGTTAGGTTTTGTTAAGTGCCTTCTTGCTCTCGGCGGCGGTTTAGAGCAGAAACAGAGCGGCAGGTTTTGGGTATCACGAATGGGCTATGACGAAATTACGCAGACGAGTTATGGTGAGGAATTGGTCTTTGCGCGTACGAACAGGCGTCGATGGTACCTGGGCGGAGATCAGTTTGGCGACAAGGCACCTGTGCAGGCAACGACCTATGTGCATCAGTATAAGTTTATTCGCCTTGACAAAAGAGCGAATTATGAGCCCTTGATAATGTGTCTCAAGGGTCTTCAACTGTCTTGTAATCCGGCGGATTATTTAAGTGCCGAGCAATTGCAGACAAGCTCCAGGCTTCGCAGCCAGTACGAGGAATTGAAGCGTTGGGCAGCCGAACCTGAGCCGATAAGCTCTCGGACGATAGGTAAATTTATTAAGGTTATCGAAGAGGGCCTAATGAATGAGGGGTATCATAAGCCTGTGCACAAGCCGCACTACATAAGCTGGGCACTGGAGGCGGCGGATGTGCAGTTGCGTCTGTTCAATAACCAGATCAAGAGCGGTCGATAGTTAATTCGCGAATCGCTAATTTTATGACCTTGTTGTGATCGAAGGCCAAGTCTGTTGGGATGTTTTGGATGTCGAACCATTCGGCTTTTGCGGCGTCGTCACCTGCTTTTATTTTATCCGGGTTAGTTTCAGCGATACCCATATATACTACTGTTATCTGCCTGCCCCTTGGGTCCCTGCCGGGAGTTCCAAATGTGTGGAGTTGTTTTAAGGGCACGCTGGTTAGATTCGTTTCTTCGGCGAGTTCTCTTTCTGCGGCGTCTTTGAGATTCTCGTCCATTTCGACAAAGCCGCCCGGCAGTGCCCATCTGCCTTTGAAAGGTTCGTTGGCTCGCTTGATGAGCAGGATATTTGGTTTGCTGTCGAAATAAGCGAATACAACGGCGTCGACGGTTACCATCGGTCTTGGCCAGCAGTAAGTGTATTTTCCTTTTTTAGCCATATTCTCGTATTGCGTGATGTGTATTGCGTTAATTATTGTTTTTCGTTTGCTGGTTTTTTGTGGCCTGCTTGAGTATCTTTTTTTCTTTTGACGAGAGAGAGTGTATCCCTGATTGGTGAACTTTTTCCAGTATTTGGTCGAGTTCCTGCTGGATGTCCTGCTTGGAAGTGACTTTCTTTTGAAATTGCTGAAATCGCACTTTTGTTTTGAATTTGGTTTGCCAGTTTTGTGAAAAGACATAGATAGCCCCTGCTGCCATGCCACCTAAGTGAGCGGCGTCACCTCCCGCATTTTGAGCACCGGTAAATAAATTGGCTACATACCAACCTGTCAGGATTATAGCGGCGACCCTGATTGGGACGGGGAAGAAAAGGATGAACACAACAAAGTGTGGGAAAAGTATTGCACAAGCAGCCAACATGCCGAGTATCGCTCCGGAAGCGCCAACCATAACGCCTGCGTCCAGTAAGCCAAGAGAGACAAGAGTAAGGTATAGCAGTCCGCCTGCTATACCGCAACCGAGATAAAACGTCAGGAATTTTCTGCTGTGCCAGTGACGTTCGAGTGTCGGGCCTAAAAAGTAGAGGCCTATCATGTTGAAGAGCAGGTGCCAAAACGAAGCGTGTAGAAACTGATATGATACGAGTCTCCATAACTGAAGAGCCTGCGGTATTGAAGTTGCATCGATGCAGAACCATTGGTAAATAACGTTGCCGAGGGGTTTTATAATTATCGAGAGAAAAAATACCGCTACATTGATGATCAGCAATCTTTTGACCATTGGGGTTAGCGATGGAAATTTCATTCTCATCTGCGGGGCGCGATGTTGCGGGTTGTAATTTCCGTGAGAGTACTCTCTGTCGTAAAGTCCCATAATTTTGCCTTTAAATAAATTTTTTGACAGGATAACAGGATTAACTTGATAATTTTATCCCGTCGCTTGCGCTCCGGGCTTTTTTGTGGTTAATAGTTTTTTCAAAATCCTGTTTAATCTTGTTAATCCTGTCAAGAAATACAATTAAACCATAATATTTTTCGGTCTCTGTTATTATACACTATATCGTCAATATCGCTCGATGTTCAAGTGAAAAAAACTGGGCAGGTGAGAAAAGTTTAATATTGCGTTTTTTTGCGGGGCAGCTTATGGAATATTATAATTAGTGCGATCCCTATTGGGATCAGTCCGAACAGGCACATTCTCTGGGATATTGTCAGGCCGGCAAAACCGATAGGATTGTCATCTCGGATGAATTCTACGGTGAAACGGGCTATCGCGTAAAGAATGAGCATCATCGCAAAACTCGATCCCGGTTTTGTAAATAACTTCGCGATGTTGGCGGTTTTTTTTGATCTTCTCCAGAATAAATAGAGTAGAAAGCACGAGAGGAAGCCGTTAGCGGCTGAATAGAGTTGGGTCGGGTGTACTGGCAGTGCGCGATAGATGCCTTTTGTGGCCATTTTCTGTTGCTGCTCGGTGAGATATTCGAACGGTTTTAGGCCTGAGTATTGTTTGCCGTCGGCGTCGGTATATCCGAAAAATTCGTCGGGGAGTTTTATGAGTATATCTTCTCTGTTTCGTTTTGGGTCTGGCTGGATCTGGCTTAGGAATGCGGGGGAGCCGTATGGAAAACAGACTGCCCATGGCATATCCGGATTGGCTGGCTTGCCAAAACAGCAGCCTCTCATGAAGCATCCGATCCTTCCGAATCCAAGTGCCAGTAACAGTGCGATGGCGAGTATGTCGAGGTACTGCAGGGCTGGGAGCTTGTGGTAACGCAAATAAAGAATTATAACGGTTATGGCGAGGATGACACCACCTAACAGCTCTAATCCACCTTCCCAGATGGCAAAGACACTTAGTAAATTATGGCGAAAGGTGTCGAAATAATGGACGACGTAAAACAACCTTGCTCCCGCGATGCCGGCTATCAGCGAATAAAGTGCGGCGTTTGTGATATATTGTGGATCCGGCGTGATGTCGCGACTGAGCCGTCTTATCAGTGCTATCGCTGAGATGAAGCCGATGACCATCAACACGCCATAGGTCCAGACCGTCAGGTTGGTGAAAGGTATTTGAAAAAGTTTTGGAAACATACGCTAAGAGATACGCTTTTCAATGTTATTGTTTTGGTCGAGAGCGACGATGCTCGGCTTATGAGTTTCGGCCTCTTCGGGTGTGAAGAAACCAAAGTTCAGTAGTATCACGATATCTTTGGGGTTCATCAGCTTGGCAGCGGCACCGAGGATCTCGAACTTTTTTGAGCCTCGCTCGGCAGGTATTACGTAAGTTTCGAGCCTGGAGCCGTTGGTAGCGTTGGCGATCAGGACCGCTTCGTAAGCTCTGAGTCCGACAGCGTCCATTAAGTCGGGGTCAATGGCGACCGAGCCTGGATAGTCGACGATGGCACCTGTAACCCTTGCACGATGTAACTTACTTTTTAATAATTTTACAAACATAGTAACTCACTTAAATAACCTAAAATATTTTTAGAAATTTTTCTAACATTCCGTATTATACACTCATTATTTTCTCACGTCCAGTTTTTGTAAAACAGTATTTTATTGGGCCTGGTTGAGCGAATGGATAATTTTTGCTAATAATTTCTGTTGTGACACTTGTCAAGTCGCTCCAAGAGTAATTCTCTGAACTGTTTTTCCGGCAGAGATGGGAACCTTCTGCGCAGGCCCTGGATAAAAAGCTGTTTCGTAAAATCAGACAACTCGAAAGCTTTGAGCAGTCTTTTTTCAGGTGACATTTTTCGAAGCACCTGAATATATATCTTATGATTTGGACGATCCTTGACGTTCATGGGATTTTACAACCACCTTTTATTAAACTCTGCAACAGCACATTATATTTTATTTTTCCCCTGCGTCCACCAGAATATTGTCTATTAGTCTTGTATTGCCTACCTTTACTGCTATTGCGGCTAATATTGTTTTGTCGGCTTTGTCGGCAGGCTCCAGTGTTTCGGCGTTCAGGATGCTTATGTACTCTATCTTTATATCCGGGGCCCGTTCGAGGGTTTTACGCATTTTGGTGATGATTTGTTCTGGGTTGGCGGTGTTTTCCATGATCATTTGATTACATTTTTGCAGGGATTTGTATATCAGGGCGGCGTGGTTTTTCTGGTCTTGGGTGAGGTATTTGTTTCTGCTGCTCATTGCCAGGCCGTTAGGTTCGCGGATGGTGGGGCAGATAATGATCTCGATCGGCATATTCAGATCGGTGACCATTCGCTTGATGATTATGGCCTGTTGTGCGTCTTTTTGGCCGAAAAAGGCGAGATCGGGAGCTACGATATTAAAAAGCTTGGCGCAAACGGTTGTAACGCCTTTGAAGTGGCCCTGTCGTGATTGTCCGCAAAGAGGCTCACTCAGCTTTTCAACATTTACCCAGGTCAGAATTTTTGCTGGGTACATTACCTCTGGTGTTGGGTTAAAAACAATATCGACATCGAGATTTTCGCAGATTTTCAGGTCGGCTTCTACCGGCCGGGGGTATTGTTCGAGGTCTTCTTCAGGGCCGAACTGTGTGGGATTGACAAAGATACTGACGACTACGAAGTCGCATTTTTTCTTTGCAGCCTCGATAAGCGAGATGTGGCCGATATGCAAAGCTCCCATTGTCGGGACGAAGCCGATGGTTTTATCTTGCCTGCGGGCCTGCTTAACGGTACCTCTTACATCTGTTATGGTTTTTGCGACTTGCATGATTCTTTTTTTATTATAAACCCCCTGCAGTGCAGGGGGCTAACAGAAAAACTTAATTTTTTGCGGCTGCTTTTAGGCCTCTGTTTAAGTCCTTGATTATATCTTCGACATCTTCGATGCCAACGGCGAGTCTGAAAAGTGTGTCGGTGATACCGAGTTCATATCGTTCTTTTCTGGTGTAGTCGTAATAGCTTACCAGGGCCGGATGTGTGATCAGTGTTTCGACTCCGCCGAGACTTGGGCCTATATAACAAAGCTTCAGTGCGTCGAGAAATCTCTTTGCGCTTTTGATAGTTCCCTTTATTTCGAAAGTGACAACGCCTCCGCCGCCTTTCATCTGTTCTTTTGCAACGCTGTATTGTGGGTGGCTTTTAAGGAAAGGATAATAGACGTTTTTGATCTGCTTGTTGCCTTCGAGAAATTGAGCGATCGTCATAGCGGATTCGTTTTGTTTTGTGACCCTTAAGGGAAAGGTTTTTAGTCCTCGCAGCAGAAGATAGCAGCAATGCGGGTCGATCAGTCCTCCCATCGATTTGTGCATGTCACGTATTTTGTCGACCAGTTCTTTTCTTCCGAGTACGGCGCCGGCTAAAATGTCATTGTGCCCTGCCAGGTACTTGGTTGCCGATTGCAGTACAAGGTCCATACCGAAATCGATCGGCTTTTGATTGAGCGGCGTGCTGAAAGTGCTGTCTATCAGTGTCAGGATGCCGTGCTTTTTGGCGATTTTTTTGATTTTGACCAGGTCGAAGATATTCAGATACGGATTAGTGGGCGATTCTGAAAATATGAAACGAGTATTCTTTTTTATGGCTCTTTCGATAGCCTGGTAATCACCGAATCCGACGATCGTGCAACCGATGCCGAACTGCTTTAGATAAGATTTGCAAAACTCGAGGGTTTTCTTGTAGCTGTCGTCGGTGATGACAATGTGGTCGCCAGACTGTACCAGCGAGAGAATTGTCGTTGTTATCGCGCTCATCCCTGAAGTAAAGACGACGCAGTCTTCGGCGCCTTCGAGGTCGGCAAGGCGTTTTTCGGCTATCTGGGCAGTCGGGTTGCCGTATCTGCCATACTCGAAGTGCTCTTTGCCCTTTTTGGTGTAATCTTCGATGTGCTTACTGTCCCTGAATGTGAATGTAGATGTCTGGATGATCGGCGTTGTTAGTGAATCGGCGTATTTTCTTCTGTGTTCGCCGGCATGTATGGCCCTGGTTGAAAGTGAATTACACCTTTTGCCTGTATTGTTTTTTGAAGTTTGTTTACGCATTGCCTGCTTCTCCATAAATTTAGTAAGATTTTGATTATACCTTACGTTTGTATAGAAATATAGTTTTTTATCTGTTCGGCGAGCTGGTCGATATCGTTTTTGGCCATGCAGTTGAATTTTGCCAGGTCGATGCTAATGACCGGACTTTTTTTCCAGTTGTCAAAGAGTTTTTTGTAGCTGGCGTCGAGAGCTTCGAGAAAGGCAGGCTCTATTTTTTGTTCGTAGGGGCGGTTGCGTTTGTGGATGCGGTCGAGGCAGTTGCTGACGGTGTCGTGCAGGTAAATCACAAGTGCGGGGCTGACAAGAGTGTCGGCTAATGGGTGATGGAGTTTTTTGTATAGAGATAGTTGTTCGGAGTTTAGCCAAAACTTTGCGTAGATGAGAGATTTTTCGAGCAGGTAGTCGCTGATGTAAACTTTAGCGGCGGTTAGTTTATCAGGTGAGAGTTGCTCGGCTCGCTCGGTTAGGAAATACAGTTCTGAATCCAAAGCCAGTTCCTCTTTGCCGGCGTAGACCTCGGACATAAACGGGTTGGTGTCGTAAGGCTCGAGCAGTTGGTCGGCATTGAAAGCTTCGGCGAGTTTTTCTGTTAAGGTAGTTTTGCCTATTCCGATAAGCCCTGCGATGCTGATAAGCTGGGGTTTGTCCGCTTCGATAGTGAAGTTGCCGCCGCCTAACCTTGAGGCTAATTCTTTTACAGTGACCTTTAGTATGGGATGTACGAGATCTGGGGCGAGTTGGCACAGGCCCTCGAGTACGAAAGAACGCAGGTGTAATTGTTTATGCGGGATGGTTAACTTCTCGGTGTCGATCAGTTCGTCGCTGAACAACAGCAGGTCGAGGTCGATGGTTCGTGGTGCCCATTTTTTTTCTCTTGTTCTGCCCAACATTTTTTCGATCTCGGCGGTTATCTGAAATAGTTGTGTCGCTGAGAGAGAGGTTTTTATTTCAGCGACCGCGTTTAGATATTTGGGTTGTTCGCAGTTGCCCAGGGGTGCGGTCTCAATGGTATCACTACTACGCAGAGATTCTATGGCAGGATTTTGCCTGAGCAGATCGATGGCTTTGCGTATATTATCCCGGCAGTCACCCAGGTTAGAGCCTAAACCGATATATGCGGTTGTGGTTTTGTTCATTTTATTTAGCCGGCTAATTTAGCGAAACGCTTCATCGCTTCGTCGACGTTTTCCGGCAGAGCGAACGCGGTTAATCGGAAATATCCTTCGCCTGCGTTGCCGAACCCTGCACCTGGTGTGCCGACGAGGTTTGCTTTATTCAGTAGGGTATCGAAGAACTGCCATGAGTCTACGCCCTCTGGTGTTTTTAGCCAGATGTATGGAGCGTTAATTCCGCCATAAACTGTGATGCCCAGTTTGGTAAGAGCTTGTCTAATTTTTTTGGCGTTGTTCATGTATAGATCGATGGTTTGCGCGATCTGTTTTTTGCCCTGCTCGCTGTAGACGGCGGCTGCGGCGCATTGGGTAATGTAGGAGACGCCGTTGAATTTGGTGCAGTGTCTTCTGTTCCATATTGGGTTTACATTAACGGCTTGGCCGTCTTTAGTGTAGGCTTTTAGCTGTTTGGGTATGACTGTGAATGCGCAGCGGATGCCTGTAAAGCCCGCGGTTTTGGAAAAGCTTCTAAATTCGATCGCGACTTCTTTTGCGCCTTCGATCTCGTATATCGAGTGGGGGATATCGGGGTCGCGGATAAATGCTTCGTAGGCGGCGTCGAAGAGGATGATCGATTTTGTCTCTCTGGCGTAATCGACCCATTTTTTGAGTTGGTCTTTTGTCGCTACCGCTCCGGTTGGATTGTTCGGAAAGCACAGGTATATCAAATCCACTTTTTCATCGGGAAGCGCCGGGACGAAATTATTTTCAGCGGTGCAGGGCAGATAGACGATGCCCTCGTACTTTCCTTTTTCGGTAGCCGGCCCGGTTCTTCCTGCCATTACGTTGGTGTCGACGTAGACGGGGTAGACCGGGTCCGTTACGGCGATTACGTTATCTAAGCCGAAAATCTCCTGCATATTGCCGGTGTCGCATTTTGCGCCGTCGCTAACAAATATTTCATCGAGATCCAGCTGGACTCTGCGTGCGTTGAAGTCGTTTTCGACTATCGCTTTTCTGAGGAACTCGTAGCCGATCCCGCCGTCGTCGTAGCCTTTGAAAGTTTCTTTGTTAGACATGTCATCGACCGCTTTTTTCATCGCCTCGGTAACAGCCGGTGCCAAAGGTTGCGTGACATCGCCTATGCCCATACTGATAATGTCAGCGTTTGGGTTCTGCGCCTTGAACTCGCGGACTCGTCTGCCAATTTCGGGGAATAAGTAGCCTGCTTGCAGTTTCAGGAAATTTTCGTTAATTGTCGCCATGATATTTACCTGTCCTTCTAAATTAATATTTTGGTTTCTTTTTTTGACACGGATTAACAAAACTATTAACCACGAATTTTCACGAATTAACACGAATAAAAACAGTGTCTAAAGAACTAATTTTAAAAAAGTGATTGTATTATGAATCGGGGTGTTAGTCAATGGTGAGATTTCTCGACTCGCCTTTGGCTCGCTCGAAATGACAGGTGGGGGTTAATCGCTTAGCCAGGTTGGTCCGCATGCTGTGTCGACTTTCAGGGGGACGTCGAGCTTTATTGCTGTTGTCATTTCGTGTTCGATCCATTTTTGGTGTTTTTGGGCGTCTGCTGTGGGTAACTCGAAGACGAGCTCATCGTGTATCTGCAGTGTCATTTTTACAGGAAGGTTATCTGTATCGATCTTTTGCTGGATATTTATCATTGCGACTTTTATCAGGTCGGCGGCAGAGCCTTGGAGGACTGTGTTGAAAGCCAGGCGTTCGCCCTGGGATCGCTTGTTGAAATTTTTGCTGTTAAGATTAGCGATCTGGCGTCTGCGGTTTAGGATCGTTTCGACGTAGCCGGTATTTTTTGCGGTATTGATGACAGAGTCCATGAACTGGCGGATGGAACTGTAGCGGGCGAAATAATCTTCGATGAAATCCTTGGCTTCTGATTGGCTGATGCCTATCGAGCGAGATAATCCGAACGCGCCCTGGCCGTAAATAATTCCGAAGTTTACCGCTTTGCATCGCGATCGCATTTTGCTGGTGACTTCTTCCAGGGGCACATCGTAAATTTGCGAAGCGACGAAGCTGTGGATGTCCATGTCGTCTGCGAAGGCTTGTGTCAGGGTTTCATCTTTTGAAAAATGCGCTAACAGTCTTAGTTCGATCTGTGAATAGTCGGCACTTAAGATAGAGTCGGTTTTTTTGGCGGGTATGAAACTGGCGCGAATTTTTTTGCCGAGTTCCGTGCGGATCGGGATATTTTGCAGATTGGGGTCGCTGGAACTTAGTCTGCCTGTGGCTGTGATGGTCTGGTTGAACGATGCGTGTACACGATTTGTTTTCGGGTTGATCAATGAGCCTAATTTGCCGACGTAGGTGTTTTGCAATTTGCTTAGCATTCGGTATTGAAGTACGTGTTCCGCAACGGGATGCTGGTCGCGGAGTTGATCGAGGACGGCGGCGTCTGTGCTTGGGCCCGATTTGCCTTTGCGGATGGGGGTTAGGCCCAGCCTGTCGAACAGGATCTCTGCCAGTTGTTTGGGCGAATCGATATTGAAGACAGAGCCGGAAAGTTCGTAAATTTTGTCTTTGAGCTGCTCTAAAGTGTCCGCTATTTCTGTTGACATGTTGCGCAGCAATGCGGTGTCGATCGATACGCCGTTATACTCCATCGTCGCAAGGACGGAGACTAAAGGCATTTCCAGTTCTTCGAAGAGTTTCTTGAGCGTGGGCTGTTGGTTGAGTCTTTCTTTTAGGTATTCGTATAGCCTCCAGGTAATGTCGGCATCTTCGGCGGCGTATTCACATGCGGTTTCGGTGTCGACCATATCGAAGGTTAGCTGGTTTTTGCCTTTGCCGATAACCGCTGAGATCGGGACACACTCATAGTTTAAAAAGTCGATCGCCATGTTGTCCATTGAGTGACTTTTACGCTGGGGGTCGAGGCAATATGAAGCGACCATCGTGTCGAAGTGAACGCCTTTGACCGGCAGTTGGGCGTTTTGGAGTATGAGCAGGTCGTACTTTATGTTCTGGCCTATCTTTTTGATGGCGGGGTCGGCGAGTATCGGGGCCAGTTTGTCACGGACCTCGGCGATGTCGAGACACTTTGCGCCGAGCGAGGCCTTTATCGGCAGATAGTATGCTTTTTGACTTTGCCAGGAAAAACTCATGCCGACTAATTCGGCTCGCATAGCGTTTATGGAAGTGGTTTCGGTATCGACGGCAAAAATCTTTTGCTTTTTTAGTAGGACGAAAAATTCTTCAAATTTTTGCAGCGTATCTATCAGTTGGTAATCGTGTGGGATGGTTTTGGCGGAATCTGGATTGCCCGGCTCCCCTGCTGGAGCAGCCTGTGGTGTTTCCAGCGAGATGCCGACTTGCTGGGCCAGTCGGGTAAAGCCGAGCTCACCGAAAATCTTTCCGAGCTTTTTCTTGTCGGGTTCAGCAAGGGTGAAGGCGTCGTAATCGATATCGATGGGAGCATCGCAATTTATGGTGACAAGCTCCTTGCTCAGTATGGCAAGGTCCCTGGAACTTCTTAGGCTTTCGCCTCTTTTGCCTTTTATTTCGTCAGCGTGAGCGTAAAGATTTTCCAGTGAGCCGTATTTTTGTATCCAGGTGATCGCGGTTTTGGGTCCTACGTCGGGTACGCCAGGTATGTTGTCAGCGGTGTCACCCTGCAGGGCGAGGCAATCGATGAACTGTTCGGGGGTGATCTTCATCTCTGCCATCATGGATTTTTCATCTTTGCGAGTGCCTGTCTTGATGTCGAAAGTGAAGACGTGGTCATTTATCAACTGCAGCATGTCTTTATCTTTGGAGCAGATGTACGAATCGATATTTTTGTCCGCTGAGTGTTTGGCGAGTGTCCCGATCAGATCGTCAGCCTCGAAGCCTTCGAGCCGGAGTATCGGGATATTCATCGCGGTCAGTATCTGCTCGATTGCTTTGATCTGAGCAGGCATATCGTCGGGCATCGGCGGGCGATGGGCCTTGTATTCGGAGTAAATCTTCGTTCTAAAACTCGGCGTCTTACTGTCCATGGTGACGACGAGCATGTCGGGCTTATAATTTTTGATAAGGCCGAGCATCGCGTTTGTGAAGATGTATGTCGCCTTGGTCGGCTCGCCTGCCGGGCTGGTCAAAGGCCTCATGGGCGCGTAGTAAGCTGCGTAGATGTGAGCGTGACCATCGATTATATAAAGTGATTTTGCCATGAAGCTAACTTTATTTTTTATAGCTAGTGCTGTCAAGGCAATTAAGTTGGATTGGTTTATGAGTCGAACAGTTTTGATCTTATGAGGTTCATTTTTGCCAGGCGGTATTTTGCGGCGGTGCTCAGGCATCCCAGTCCATATTTTACGCTTCGGCAGAAATTGATCGATGAAGCCTGGCTGAAATATTTGGTCGGACAGCTGACTTCAGCTATTTTGTAACCGTGCCAGAGTATCTGGGTGAGCATCTGGTTGTCGAATACGAAGTCGTTGGAATTTTTTTCGAGCGGTATTTTTTCGAGCAGTTCACGTGAGAACGCTCGGTAGCCGGTATGGTATTCCGAGAGCTTTGCTCCGGTCATAATATTCCCGAACAGAGTAAGGAGCCTGTTGGACAGATACCTCCACCATGGCATTCCGCCTTTTAGTGCGGCTCCTCCGAGAATTCTTGAGCCTAAGACACAGTGGTACAGGCCATTGGCGATCATCGAGGCCATAGCTGGTATCAGCATAGGCGTGTACTGATAATCCGGATGTACCATAATGACGATATCGGCCTGGTTTTGCATTGCCAGGCGGTAGCAGGTTTTCTGGTTTGCGCCGTAACCAAGATTGTTATGATGGGAGTGTACAATAGTATTGGGGAGTTTCTCAGCCATGGCGGCGGTCTTGTCATCGCTGGCATCGTCGACGACGATCACCAGGTCAACGATTTCCTGTGCCATCACTTCATCGTAAGTTTTTCGCAGTGTCTGCTCGGCATTATAGGCCGGCATAACAACGACAATTTTTTTGCCTTGATACATATTAAATTCTCCACTGACAGTATAGTTTTTTAAGTGCCAAATGCAACGTTTTAAGTTTTGTTCGCAATTAGCTATAGATGATATTAGAGTTAGAATCGATTCATAATAAAATTAAAAGTTTGGTAAAAAGTGCTTAGAGTCAGTTTTAAAGCCGGTTATATTGATTGTTTTAGAGGGGGGCTTTGGCGGATAATTGCGGTTTTTGGGATGAAAGTGGGGGTGTAGCAGAATAATGCAAAAAAAAAGCCTTGCAGTTGTACCTATTTAGCTGGGATTTGGGGATAATGATATGCTCGAGGGAGCGAAGCAGTTGTAAACAGCGTTCAAAGCTATGATTGTATATATTTGAGGTGAAATATGAAACTTGATGCAACGAAAATGGAAGACTGGGAGATAGCAGAAGCTGCCGAAGAGAATATGAAGCCAGTTACCCTGTTGGCGGATGAATTGGGGCTCAAAGACGGCGAATTGCTGCCTATGGGGCTTCAATTAGGTAAAGTAGATTATATGAAGGTGCTCGAACGGTGCAAATCTGTCCCTGATGCCAAGTATATCGATGTTACCGCTATTACGCCGACCCCGTTAGGTGAAGGTAAGACCACTACATCGATGGGTCTTATCCAGGGGCTTGGCAAGATCGATAAGCGTGTAGTCGGTGCGATACGTCAGCCCAGCGGCGGCCCCACTTTTAATATTAAAGGCTCAGCTGCCGGCGGGGGGCTTGCTCAGTGTATTCCGCTGACACCATTTTCACTTGGTCTTACAGGTGATATAGACGCTATTACAAACGCGCACAACCTGGCGATGGTGGCTTTGAGCTCGCGTATGCAGCATGAAAATAACTACGATGACGCACGCCTTGCCAAAAGCAAGATCAACAGGCGTCTGGATATCGACCCAAATAATATTCAGATGAAGTGGGTTATGGATTTCTGCGCACAGGCACTTCGCAATATGACTATCGGTAAGGGCGGCAGGATGGACGGCTTTGAGATGGATTCCGGGTTTGCTATTACCGTTTCCAGCGAAGTTATGGCGATATTGGCAGTTGCTACAGATCTTAAGGATCTGCGTGAGCGGATGAGTAAGATCGTGGTGGCTTGCGATAAATCCGGTAACGAAATTACAACCGCTGATCTTGAAGTTGACGGCGCGATGACAGCGTGGATGGTTAAGGCTATCAACCCGAACCTTCTTCAGACTATCGAAGGTCAGCCTGTATTTGTTCATGCGGGCCCATTTGCTAATATCGCTATCGGACAAAGCTCTATCATCGCTGACAGGATCGGAGTTAAGCTCGGCGATTATCTCGTTACTGAAAGCGGCTTCGGTGCAGATATCGGTTTTGAAAAGTTCTGGAACCTCAAGTGCAGAATGTCGGGGATCGAGCCGAACGCTGTGGTTCTTGTAGCGACTGTCAGGGCCCTTAAAATGCATGGCGGAGGACCGGCGGTTAAGCCTGGAATGGCGCTGGCAGAGGAATATACATCAGAAAATCTTGGATTGCTCGAAAAGGGATGCTCGAACTTGATCGCTCATATCGAGACAGTCAAGAAGAGCGGTATTAAGCCGGTCGTTTGTATCAACAGTTTTTATACCGACACTAAGGCTGAGATCGAACTTATCCGCAAAGTAGCTGAAGAGAACGGAGCTTTCGCGGCGTTGTCAGAGCATTGGCTAAAGGGTGGTGAAGGCTCTATCGAGTTGGCTGAAACGGTTGTTGCGGCCTGTGAAGAAAAAAGTAACTTCAAGTTTCTCTACGAGTTGGAAACCCCGCTTAGAAAACGAATCGAACTGATCGCCAAGGAAGTTTACGGGGCGGATGGTGTGGTATATTCGGATGAGGCGTTGGCAAAGGCAAAGGCTTTCGAGGCTGATCCGGCTTCGGCTAAGTTGGGGACATGTATGGTTAAGACACATCTTAGTCTCTCGCATGATCCTGACTTGAAAGGTCGTCCTACAGGATGGACGCTTCCGATTCGTGACATTATGGTGTACAGAGGAGCTGGGTTTATTGTTCCTGTGGCGGGTGCGATCAAGCTGATGCCTGGTACCGCTTCGAATCCGGCTTATAGGCGGATCGATGTTGACGTTAATACCGGCAAAGTACGCGGATTGTTTTAATTGATCAATAGAGCTTGTGCTCGATATATAAGGAGTTGGTAATTTATGACAGCGACGATAATTGATGGCAAACAGATAGCCGCTGATATGCGGGCTGAACTTAAAACAGAAGTTGCAAAACTTAAAGAGCAGGGCGTAGTACCGGGGCTTGGTGTTATTCTCGTCGGTGCCGATCCTGCTTCGCAATCTTATGTGACTGCTAAAGAACGTGCCTGTGAGGATATTGGTATCTATTCCGATGACAATCGCCTGGATGCGGATACTACTCAGGAAGAACTGATGGCGTTGGTGGACAAGATGAACAAGGACCCGAAGATCAACGGTATCCTGGTTCAGCTGCCTTTGCCGAAGGGGCTCAATGAGGCAGAGGTTCTTTTGGCTATCGATCCGGCTAAGGATGTCGATGGTTTTCATCCGATGAACGTCGGCAAGATGGTTGTGGGTGAAGAGGCGTTTTTACCGTGTACACCACACGGTGTTATCCAGTTGCTGGCTCGCAGCGGTATCGCTATCGAGGGGGCGGAAGTTGTCATTGTTGGCAGAAGCAATATTGTCGGTAAGCCTTTGGCAAATATGCTTATTCAGAAAAAGGACATGGCAAACGCTACAGTTACAGTTTGTCATACCCGTACCAAGGATCTTGCCAGCCATGTTAAGCGTGCGGATATTGTTATTGCTGCCACGGGTTGGCCCAATACCGTTACCGCTGATATGGTCAAGGATGGCGCAGCTGTTATTGACGTCGGCGTTAATCGCGTCGAAGACGCGAGCAAAAAGAGAGGCTATCGTCTCGTAGGCGATGTGGATTTCGAGGCGGTAAAAGAAAAGGCTTCGTTCATTACTCCGGTACCTGGCGGAGTAGGACCGATGACGATTACCATGCTGCTTTTCAACACAGTAGAATCAGCAAGAAGAGCGAACAACATAGCATAAGAGTACAAGAGCATAAGTAAATGAAAAAAAGCCTTCACGATTTTGTGAAGGCTTTTTTAATATGGCCATCATGCGGGCATTTTGTCGATAATATAATAGTTGGTTTTATTTGACAATGGCACTTTCTTTTAAGGAGAAAAAAATGTCAGACGCTCAAATCTTTCAAGTATTCTCGCTGGTGTACATCGCTGTCGGTATCGGTTTCCTTATCAACTCGGATTTCTATAAAAAACTTTTTGAAGACTTCGTCGAACACTCATCAGGGCTGTATCTTGGCGGTATGTTTGCTTTGGTTGTGGGCTACTTAATCGTAGCTTTTCACAACACCTGGACGAAGGATCTGTCGGTAATAATTACCGTATTCGGATGGCTCGCTTTGATAAAGGGGGTGTTGATATTCGTTTGCCCGAAGTTAATGATCGCACTGACAAGGACAATAATGGCGAAAAAGAATTTTCTGCGGATAGAGGCAATAATAGCAATAATCATCGGCCTGCTATTTTCTTTCTTAGGATTCTGCCCTAAAAGCCCTATCTAAAAGCCGCGAATGGATTTTGAGTAAATTAAAAAAAGCCTTTAGGGTTTACGTAAAGGCTTTTTTTTGTGAATTACAATAGCCCCAAGGGGATTCGAACCCCTGTTGCCGGGTTGAAAACCCGGTGTCCTAGGCCTACCTAGACGATGGGGCCAACCTGATTATTCCATCGAGATCGCTTCAACGGGGCATGCCTCTACACAAACAGCGCAGTCGATACAGCTGTCAGCGTCGATGACAGCCTTTTCACTGTCCATACTGATAGCTTCGCTCGGGCACTCCGGGACACATGATTCACAACCTGTGCATTTTTCTTTATCTACATTAGCCGGCATTTCTATATTCCTTTCAAAAAACGACAATACTTTACCGAGCAGAGAATCTTACATGATTATGGGGAAATTACAACAACTTTTTTTAAAAAATCGCCCGTGTCGACTAATGTTTCGCGAAAAAGTGCTTCACGGCTTTTTTCTAACGCTGGTCGGAAGTTTCTTGTGAGTTATTCATCGGTCCTTGATTGGGCTGTTGTGGGGGTTCGGGCTTTGTGGCCCCTAACGCGACGGCCATTTCAACAACAAAAGGGTTCTGGTCGTGTTCCGCGTGCCAGTCGAGTACCTTTGTGAAATCGTTTCTCTGCTGTTTTGCTAACAGGTATAGAGCCATCATCCGACTTGGCCAATGTGTATCGTTTAGGTTTTCACTTACAGCGTTTAGCAGCTCGTAATCCATCGGCAGCGAAACCATATCGCCCATAGCTTGTGTTTTGACCACCCAATCGTCGTCGGCGAGAATATAGAGCAGGGCAGACTTGAGCATATCGGGCATCCAGTCAGCATAGACAAATTCATAGAGCGGCTCACGGTTTGCCATGATATGCTGTTCTGCCAAAAGACCGATCACCAATTGTGCTGTAGCTGTCTTTTGTCCGGTTTTTCCTTTTGACAGGGCATTTAGTTTGTTCTGCAGGAATTTGCCTGTGATCTTGATCGCTGGGCGAGTGATAGCGGTTTTTGTCGGCTTGATATCGCCGAGTCGATTGAGGACACCGAGACCCTGTACGGTTACAGGGTCTATAAAGACCGTAAATTCGATATTAAGAGAAGCTTGTGGGTGCTTGAGCAGAATTTCTCTGAGCTGACCGGTAACCAGCTGCACAGGTAGTGTGAAACTATCGTTGCCCTGGATTGGTTGGGAAGGTTGGATCTTTTTGGCGACAAGATTCGGGATGTATTTATTTATGTCGCCGGTAACATTCGCATCGATCCTGAGATTGCCTTTGAACAGGCCCTGGTCGTTAATAACCAGCGGTTCAGGAGATAGATTTGTTATCGCTGCCGCGGCATCGATCTCTTTGCCGTATGAGAATTTGCTTCCGCGAGTATTTAGCTGCACGGATATTATTTGCTCCGGCGGTAAAAAGCTCGGAATGATCGAGTTGCCGAAAGTTTCTGTTAATGATGTCTGGATAATATCAACGGTGATGGGCGTTATGTACTCACTGTTGTTTTTAAACAAAAGCAGCTTTGCCTGATGAGCCTCGAGAGAGCCGGGGTCCTTTTCTATCGCGATCTTCAAGGTTTCAATAGCTTTATCTCGCTGTCCTTTTGACAGCTGGATATTTGCCATTGCCAAATCAGCGATCTGGTTTCTCTGATTGTTTTCAAGAAGAGGCTCGGCAAAATCGTTTTGTCCGTTCATAACTAAAGCATACGCAAGCAAAGATGATGCGGTTATTGAGTTAGGTTCAGCCGAATAAACTTTGTTCGCAAAAACCAGGGCGTTATTCGGGTCGACAAGGCCGAAACAGTAGAACCAGACAAGTGACAATTGGTCTTCGAGATTCGTTTGATAATCAGCTAAAGCGTTTTTTTCGGCGTTTGTCAATATACTATTTGCCTGGTCGGTGTTGCCGGTTTTCTCGGTAGCTTTAGCAGCGATAGTTTCGGCAAGCAGATTGAATTGACCGCTTTTGCGAACTAACTCGGCGATTTGCAGGCAATCATACAGATTTCTCTGGGTATTATAAGTGCTTATCATCCATGGAAGATAGATCGTTGCTGGTAATGGCTCGGAAGGATAAAGATAGGCGAAAACATCTGCGCAATATTTATACGCCTGTGCGGCCAATTCGTATAACTGCAGCAGTTCGAGATAATTGGCGTAGGCGATCGCGGCTTCTATATCAATTGGATTTTGGCCCAGGGCCAACCTCATTTGTTCGAGATATACAAACTCGGTAAGCTGTTCCGGGATTATGTCAGTTAGACCTTTAAAGGCAATGCTGTTGTACCTGTTGTCGTTATAGGCCATCATAAACAGCTGGGCTGCGGTATTGATGTCGGCTTTTTCAGCCTGGAGTAAACCCAGTAAAGTAGAAAGCTGCGAGTTGAGCATAGCGTTTTTCGAGCCAAGCGTCTGGATCATTTGCGATAAAGCTTTTTCCCTTTCTTCGCGAGAATTTAACTGGTCCAGCAGAAACATGATCCCTCGGCCGGCTATCTCGAGATCGGCTTGTTTATCCACATAGTTCGTTAGAAGAGAATTGACCATATAAATTCTTTTCTGCATCTCAACAGCGTCTGCCTGCGTGTTGACCGATGGTGGCAGGGCACTATAAAGCCGGATCATATCGTCTAAGGCGTAGCTGGCTCTTTTGTCAAGAGTTACAGTTGCCATGAAAAACACAAGTGCCTCTTCGATGTCGGCTTCATTGGCGTTTTCAACACCGGCTACTTCATAGCCTATATCATAAAACTTAAGTGCGATAGACGGAGAATATAAATTGTTGCGTTTCGAGTTCGTCCTTGCCTGGGCCGCAGAGGAAAATAGACAAATTGCGCAGATGATCAATGCGCAATAAGTCAGCACTTGTCGGTTTTCAGGTGTCGAACTTGTGCCGGGTGTGCGAAAACTAATTTTCAAATTACCATATTTCACTGTTCTATCCGCTCCTTTGGACATCTATCCATCCAGCTGACGTAATCAGGTGTACGGACACCAGAGTCCGTTGCTCTTGTGTATTTCGGGTAAATCCAAACACGGCTTTAGGCATAATACGGTTAAAAATCAGGTTTGTTTGGTGATTTGAGCGTTTTTACGGCTGTTTTTGGGACGTTCCCGTTAGCAGTGAAAGGCATTTGTTTCGCAGAATTTTCGATACCAGAAAGTAAACCGCCGCTGCTGACGGTACTACTAACGCCAGCCTTAGTAGGTTAGTCCGGAAATTCTGCGGCAAATTACCGCACAAATGCAATATGGCTGCACCGATAAGGAACATAACGGTTGCAGCGACAAAGGTTTTTATTATGGTGGTAGCCAGGCCTTCTAAAACGGAATTTCCGAAACGGCGGCGAAGGAAGAATATCAGTATTACGACCTGCAGATAAGAGCAAACGGCTGTCGAAAGAGCAAGCCCCGCCGTCCCCATAAACCAGATCAGGGTTAAGTTGAGAATGAGATTAACGGCGACCGCTATTATCGCACTTATCATAGGCGTTTTTGAATCCTGCACGGAGAAAAACGCCCTGGCGCATATCTGTTGCGAAAAGTAGCCGCATAAGCCTATCGCATAGAACAAAAGTATCCATGCGGTAGCGGCTGAATCGTCAGCGGTGAATTGTCCCCTTTGGAAAATCGTAGTTACCAAAGGCCTTGCGACGAGAAACAATCCCGCTGTAGCTGGTATCGCGATAAAGACAGCACCGTTGATCCCCCGGCAGATCGTTGTGGTAAGAGCTTTGTAATCTTTTTTGGCGGCGTCACTGCTCATGACCGGGAAAATGGCTGTCGCTAAGGATATCCCCAGGACCCCTAACGGGAACTGGTAAAGCCTTTGCGAATAGTAAAGTTGTGATAGTGCCCCTTCCCACAATGGATACCTGAACGATAAACCGAGAAGTTCGAGTTGACAAATTGTGCCTTTCTCCAGTGAGCCGGAAAAAAATAACGCGATCAAATCGTCAGCGAGCGTATTTATCTGTGTCACCGTCAAGCCGATGATCATAGGTCCCATAAGCAGCATAACTTTTTTGTATGCCTGGGTTTTTACCTGCCAGCTTGGGCGGATCACTATCTGCTTGGAACGAAGTGTCACTAACTGAAGCCCCAATTGTACTACACCTGCAAAGAGCACCGCGAAAGCGACTATAAAAACCAGGGTTCGTCCTTCGATCTTCATCACTTTACCGCCGATCCAGAGCGCGGCGATTATAAAGATGTTGAGTATTATCGGTGCCGCAGCTGGTGCCGCGAAGTGCCTGTGAGAATTTAATACGCCTGCAAGAATAGCAACCACGCAGATCATTATCATGTAGGGCAGCATCAGCCCTGCCAGTTCCAGCTTGAGTTGCGTTCCTTCATAGACGCTGAAGAATTTGTAATAGCCCCAGATGCCGGCTTCGCCTAACAAAACGACGGCTGCTAATATTACGAATACCACGGTGACGACTGTACATGCCAGCGTTTTGGCGGCTTGTCGATCGTGCTCTAATTGTTCACTGTAAACGGGGATGAACGATGAAGAGGCGGCGCCTTCACCGAAAATTCTCCTGGCCAGATTAGGGATCTTAAATGCGATCGCCCAACTGTCGAATAAACCGCCGGCACCGAGAAAGTACGCGAACGCGGTATCTCGCAGCAGCCCCAAAATTCGACTGCCCATCGTCAGCAGAGCGATCTGTCTAAATCCTTTTATCATATTATTTTCAACTTGTGCTGTTAAACGCTTTTGGCGCCACGGTGAAAGGCCTTCTTCTGCCGACGTTGTTCAATAGTCCTATCGCAGTCATACTGACTAAGAGACTTGATCCGCCATAACTTACCAGAGGTAAAGTCAGCCCCGTGATCGGCATCAGTCCAAGCGTCATACCGACATTAACAATGACCTCTACAGCGAACATAGCCATGATACCGATGGCCAGCAGTCTGCCGAACGGATCGGTATTATGAAAGGCGATCTTCATACCGCAGGCGAGAATGATCACATACAGGCTCAAGACAACGCAGCAACCTGCAAAGCCCCACTGATGCGCGATTATGGCAAAAATAAAATCGTTATGTTTTTCCGGCAGAAAATTATATTTGATAAAGGGCCCATGCCTAAAGCCCTGCCCGGTAAACCCGCCCGAAGCCACCGCGTATTTGGAGCGTATTAAGTGATAACCCCAGTCATTGTTCCATTGCTTCCTGGAAAATTTGCTCCCTACAAGGATATTGCCGAGTCTGGGGTTTTTTTCGGCTTTGGCCTGGATCGTCTTATTTTGCAGCAGCACCGAGCTTATCCTGACCCGTTGGTAATGGTCCATCTTGATCCATAGCAAGGGGCTTATAGCCAGGCCCAGAAGCACGATTATTACAAAATGCTTTACCTTTGCCCCTGCCACGAAAAGCATAGTGAACAGGATAGGCATCATCAAAAGCACCGTCCCAAGGTCAGGCTCCAGCAGGATCATTACCATCGGCAGTAAGGTTAATGCGAACGGGCCTATCAGTGCGGTGAAATGGCGGTAGTTGCTGCGATAGCGCAGATACCACGCCAGGGCGAGGATATATGCTAACTTGCAGAATTCCGAAGGCTGGAGCCTAAGCCCGCCAACAGGCAGGGTTATCCACCGATGTGTACCGTTAATTAAGGGCACAAAGCTCAGGTTTACATATTTGCCAAGCAGAACGATACCTAAAAGCACAAGCACACAGGCGTATATCAGGTAACTTAATCTGCCCAGTAGTCGATAATTAACCAGGTTGATCAATAGAAAAGCGATAGCTCCAACTGCTGTGAACACGAGTTGTTTTTTCCATGTGTTGGCCCATTCGGCGCTTCTGCCGGCAGGACTAAATTCAGCCGGATGCCCAGCAGAGTAGATCGTCATAAGCCCAACAGCTATCAAAGCCAGTGCGGCTAATAACAAAACTATCCTTACGAATACAAGCCGTCCTTTCAAAAACGCAAACATGACAGAATAATAGCATAGACTCCGCAAAATTGCATATATGAACTGAAAAATAATAATTTTTTTCTTGACAATTTTGTCGGTAGTATGATAATTTAAAGGTATAGATAGCTGGAAAAGCTGGTTAGTTTTGCTGTAAGCGGGATTAATTTAAAGGAGGTGTTTTTATGAAGCAGGGTCTCTATTTTATTAGTGCTATTGTTCGTCTCGGTCGCAATGGCTGAAACTGTCTCCATCACTGCGACGGACCTTGGTGGCGGATTGGTCGAGATCAGCTACGAAATTACTGGCGGTAGTAATCGGGTAAGGGCTTTTGCTCTTGATATCAATGTCAGTGACGGTAATATAATCGATGTCAATAATTACTTTGTCGGCGAGTGTAACGCCACAGAACGAGGCTACGGAATCTTCCCCGGCGGCATCGTTATGGAAGATCCCGCTATCGTTCCTGATGTAGTCCTTTCAGACTGTTTTTGGCCGCCACCGCCCTGTCTATGCTGGGGCGATGTCTCCAGTGGTGCAACGCCTGCTGGTCAACGGGATGATGCAATCAGCCTGTCCGACGTTTTCCACATCTACAACCACATCAAGTTGTATCCACACACAGGATATGTTGGTCCTTGTATGTTCGAGGATGCGAACGGAGATATTCAGCCGGTACCACCAGAGTGATCACGAAATCTCCTAATATAACGAGTTTTATCAGGAGTTGAGAGATGAAGAGGGTGATAATTTTACTGTTGGTATTGGGCCTTACTTCGACAGCATCAGCGGTCGTTGGAATGGACGTCTATGTGAACAGCGCACCTGCAGGCTGATGGTGACCTGGTAGTTGCAGGCGACACGGTTAAAGTAGTAATCACTGATACCGCTCCAATAGCTGGTCTGGGTCTTGGTATCGCCGATTTCAAGATTCATGTCTCTCAAGGCAACTATGATATGGGCAGTGATGACTGGGGACCTCTTCCTATTTTTCAACCGCCATTTACACCGATATACTGGGATCCGATATTTCCCCCTACCGCCACATCAACTGTTATTGGTGCTGGTTTTGATGTTAAGCTTGATGGTATCTTTGCCGACCCTCCGTTTGGCCCGCCACCTCCCGGCGATATTGTCTCATTTACATTTACCGCTACAGGTGCACCCACTACTATTGATCCGTATTTCGGTATGTACAACGGTGATGGTGCCATCCATCCCGCTATAGTGGGCCCTGGTGATGATTTTGGTAATTTCACATTCATCCCCGAGCCGATGACGATCGCCTTGCTGGGTCTGGGCGGATTGTTCCTGCGTAGGCGTAAATAAGACGCTGGTTAATATAATTTAATAAATAAAAGAGGCATCCCTCTTTGGGCTGCCTCTTTTGCTTTTGCGCAAAAAACGTTATTTATAATTTGTCACAGATAATGTTTTGTGTTAGTATGCCCGGATATTGTAAAGAGTTAATATTATTTTTTTTAAGGGGTTGAATATGAGAACTAAAGAAAGATGTATCGTTGGAGTAGTAGTTGTGCTGATTATGTTGGTGGTGCTTTGCGGGTGTGAGCAGAGTAAGACCAGCCAATGTGAACAGGATAAACTCCAACTGCAAAAGACCATAGAATCTCAGCAGGCAAAAATCGAGGAAATGAAAAAGGTGGAAGAAATGTTGAGTGATCTTCTAAGAGGAATTACCGATGAACTGGAAAGAACCCAGGAAGAACTTGCTAAGACCAAGACAGTAGAAAGCCCTAGGCCCAGACCCAGGAAACCCGGAAAAATTACGCCTGAACAGTCGGAAAGATTGATAAAAGGTATTGAAGAACTCAAGGCGCTGAAAGAAGCAAAGATCAAACAGATGAAAGAGCGATCCGGCGAATAAAAACAGAGTAACTGTTAGTTGGAAACAGGTTTGAAATTATAAAAATAGCTTGGCGCCAAGGTCGAATCAGTAATTTTGATTTTTAACTTTTGATTTTTAAATTCTCAAACTGGCCGAAGGTCAGTTTGAGTTGAGGTAAAAGAGTTTTGGAATTATCGTTTTGGACGAAATTACGGATTTGGGCAGTTCTGGCAGTTGGGGTTGTCCTGATCGGCATATTGGCCTGGCCCATGGTTGCCCCTGGTCCGTATGGTGTTTTATCGGTCACTATCGGCTCGGTAAGTTTTGGGCAAGCGATAATTTTGGCATTGTTGGCGGTTATAACCGGTTTGCTTGGCTATTTTGTTTCATGGCCTTACAGTCGAGAGGTCGGTATACTTGCAGTTCCTGCCGGCCTGGGTATCTGGGCGTTTCGCTGCGGCGAAATGAGAAGCCTGCTGCTCGAAAATCCAACCGTCTCGCAACAGCAGCAACTTTTCGCAGCCCTTAAATGGGAGCCTTTCTTCTGGTTGTTAATAGTAGCAATGGGCTTTTTGGGAGTCGTGATAGGTCAGTTGATAGCTCAGCCAAAATTCCTCACTGCAGATGATACCGAGCAAAGTGACAAGAAAAAGTTTTCGCTCTCAAGTCTGATCATTTTCGGCAATCCTTATATAGTCAATTTGATGCTTGCAAAAACCCTGCCTCATCTCAATTCCAAGTCCGAAAAATCTCAGGCCAAGACAACTTCCAGGCAAAACGAATATTTGAATATCCTGATCGCTCTGGTCGGCTCGTTTTTGATAGCTCAATTTTGCATTGGGATTTTCACTCAGAACGTAAAAATGGCTGACGAGCAGTTAGGCACGGTAGTCGCTCAACCTGCGGTAGGGCAAATCGCGCTGGCGGTTACAGTCTCTTTCGCGATCGCCGCCTTTGTCGTCAAAAAGTTTCTCAATGCCAGCTATATTTGGCCAATAATTGCCAGCTCTTTTGTAATGATATTTTCTGTAAGAAGTTATGTTAATGAACAGGTGTTTCAGCGTCTTGTTGACAACTGGCCGCCTGTGTTTTTCTACAGGGCCGTTACCGCTATTTTACCAATACAGATAGTTAGTTTTGCCGCTTTAGGGGCGATCGCCGGCTACTGGCTGGCAGTTCGATACAATTATTGGCGTAAGCACGAAATAAAGTAGTAACCTCAGGATCGCATGAAATTTTCCTCTCTTTTTTTTACCTCATTTTTCAAGATAAGTACTGTAATTACACATAGTTGCGTGCATATAGTCCCATAACCAGGCTCTGATCTGCAAAATGCAATAAAATTGGTTGTTTCAGGCGCCAAAAATAGCCGAAGACTTATATGTTCCTTAGTTTGGCCTTGAGGACGTGGTTTTCAGGAGCCAAAGTTACAGACAGAACGGTATTTAATGAACAGTAGTAGGGATTTCTTCGTATTATTTTAAGGCCAGCTGGTAAAAGGAGTTTAAAATGTTGGTTTTGAGCAGACAAAAAGATGAATCGATTATGATTGGTGACGACGTTGAGATCGTAATAGTCGATGTTCGAGGCGACAAAGTACGTCTTGGAATAACAGCACCAAGAGAAATATCGGTTCATCGAAGAGAGGTTTACGAAGCGATTCAGCGTGAGAAAGAAAAAGGCGGCAAACATTAGAGCCTGAGAATGGGGCGATCCATGTTGGCACTTTTCTTTTAGATCTACCGAGTGTGCATTTAATCGATTTATCCCAATTCACATCAGTTACTTGTCATATTTGTTTTCATTGATCTTATCAGACTTATATTGACCGATAATATATGACCAGGCCGATTATGATCATCTCTCAAAATACCCCCTTAGACTGAAAATATCCCTGTGCAATGATTGGCTCAACTTAAGTACCGTAAAGATATTGCCGAATAACCCTGTGGTAGTTTAATGATGACTTGACTACTTAAGAGTTGCGGAAATTGGATTAACTTTTCAGGTCCAATGTTTTGAGTTGGACCAGCAAAGTCGACCGAGTTTAGCCAGGCTGTTTTACAAGGCCTATAAAAGGATATAGATAAACATTACAACACATCTCGGAGTAAATGAATAATGAATGCTTTTGAAGTTATAGAAGACAGATTTGAAGTGCTTGATCATATGCCTGTGGGTGTCTGTGTGATAGACAAAAATTACATGGTCAAATTTTGGAACAGTTGCATGGAGGACTGGACCAACATCCACAGAGATTATATGCTCACTGCCGAGCTCGGTGATAATTTCCCGTGCTTTAACGAGCCCATGTATCGCTGTCGTATTGACAATATTTTTAATGGCGGACCGCCTGTTATTTTTTCGGCACAGCTTCATAAAGATATTTTTCCTTCACCTCTGCCAGATGGTAATTTAAGAAAACTTAACACTATGGCTACTGCGGTGCCTGTATCGGACGGTAAAGGTTTTAATGCTATTATTGTTGTCGAAGATATTACCGAACTGACTCACAGGATCGATAAGTACAGACAGACACAGGATAAGTTGGCCAAAAGTGAAGAAATATATCGGCTGATCTTTGATAATTCAGCGGTTGCTATTATGATGGCTGACGATCAGGAACGCCTGATCTCATGGAACAAATTCGCCGAAAACCTGCTGGGGATGAATAAAGAGGATCTGTTCCTTAAACCGGTTAAGTCACTATATCCTGCTGAAGAATGGCAGAGAATAAGGTCGCATAACGTCAGAGAAAAAGGAATGCAGCCTCATCTGGAAAGTAAGATTATCACCAAAGACGGCAAAGTAGTTGATGTTGACGTTTCGCTTAGTGTCTTAAAAGATACCGAAGGAAAAATAATAAGCTCGGTAGGTATCATTAAAGATATTACAGAACGCAAGCGTTCCGAGCAGGCTTCCATGCAGGCAAGAGATGATCTCGAAACAGCGAATCTAAAACTTAAGCGAACCATCGAGCATACAAATACGCTTGCTCACGAAGCGATGATGGCAAGTAAAACCAAGAGTGAGTTTCTGGCAAATATGAGCCATGAGATCAGAACGCCAATGAATGGGATCGTCGGTGCGATCACACTGGTCCTTACGAAAAACCTCGACGAAAAGGTGCGAGAGTACCTTACTATAGCGCAGAAATGTACAGAAAACCTGCTGAATCTTATCAACGACATCCTCGATATATCAAAGATCGAAGCGGGCAAGCTTGAAGTTGAACTCGTCGACTGTGATATAAGCAAAGAACTGTGCCTTATAAATTCCTGTATGCGAGCAAGCGCACTGGAAAAAGGACTCGATTTTGATATTGTACTCAAAGATAATATCCCGCAACAGATAAGGACCGATCCTACCAGGCTGTACCAGTGCCTGGTCAATCTGGTCGGTAACGCTGTCAAGTTTACCGAGACAGGAACTGTAAGGCTGGAAGCTTCTATGCAGCAAATCGCGGATAGGTCGTTTATCTGCTTTGATGTCATTGACACCGGCATAGGTATTCCGGACGATAAACAAGCACAGATTTTTGACAAGTTTACACAAGCCGACGGCAGTACCACACGTAAATATGGCGGTACCGGCCTGGGACTGGCAATTACCAAACAGCTGGTAGAACTTCTCGGTGGCGAGCTTACGCTGACCAGCCAGGAGACAAAAGGATCGACCTTCTCGCTGATCATCCCGACTAATATTAATACTGAATCTGCCGCTATGATGAACAATGGTCGGTGGAGGAAAACAAACCAGCAGGCCGATCAGGATGCAATAATTCCTAAGGCTTGCGGGAAAGTGCTTGTAGTTGAAGATGATCTTGCCAACCAACAGATTATTTCAGGCATTTTGGAAGAGACGAACCTTGAAGTTGAGATCGCCAATGACGGCGTTGAAGCTGTGGAAAAAGTTTCAAAGGGTTCCTATGCTCTTGTCTTGATGGACATGCAGATGCCGAACATGAACGGCTACGACGCCACCAGGATCATTCGGGAAAAAGGATTCACACTGCCTATCATCGCGTTAACAGCTTACGCAATGAAAGGCGATGAGGATATATGCAGAAGAGTCGGCTGCGATGCATACCTATCAAAGCCGGTAGACGTAGAAAAACTATTCAAAACCCTAAAAAAATACCTAACCTTCGACTCAAACCTATAAAAAAACCAAACCCCAACTCACAAGCATAGTCTGATGCCAATTCAACTTAATTCTTGCGCATCACCCCAACAGGATATTTTAATTTTTAGCCCCCTGCATCGCAGGGGGTTGTCACTTCATTATTCATTATCCCAATCCCGGAGCATACAGAGTGTGCAACTTGTTTGCACACGCGAAATCTCAGCAAAAATCTATGGAAGTTTAATTTTCTGCAGATAGTGATAAAAAGGTCCGATCAGACCGAAGCCTTTTATCAGGTCATCAGTCAACTTATCGCAGAAAAGGGCGTCATCTATCTTCCTATTACAAACCAGGTACACATTTTTTCGTTGATACCAATTCTGAATTTTTTCGGGCTTGGTCTTATCGATTATCCTCTTGTATTTGTCACCCTCTAAAACAAAGGCCTTCTGTTTGTCTAAAAAAGATATTGCCTTGGCAAATTCCTTAGGGCCTTCATCGATCATTTCTCGAAACTTGCTCATTATAGCAGGTGCGGCATTGTAAAAACCCATCCCATATCGATACGATTTTATAGACAGCTCAAAGAAATACCCGCAAACAAGCGTTGCCCAGTCCTTCTTGGAGTTCTTAAACGTAAACCACACCGTACTCCTGAAAGGCGATTTATCTTTGGAAAATCTCGTGTCACGATAAATCCTTGAAATTGTTTTATTGATGACAGGCGTTATCTCGAAGCACGGATCAATATCCAACATAAAATCACCCAGATCAGTAACCAAATTCCGCAATGGCTGCAATACATGTGCTTCATAGTCAGCTTTGTGCGATTGAAACCAGTCCTTGTCATTATTCGCCTTAAGCCCCCGCAGAAACTTCAACGTCTTACGCGAAAAACCTTTAAATTGCTTTACTTCTACTGCGTTCATACTTTTGTGCCTTTGCCGCTTTGTTTCTTTTCGAAATCAGTTAAGTTATCGAGGATTTTTGTCAGATTACTTTCAAACCGGTCGATTTGGCTTTTCGAGAAATTTTTATAGAACAGCTTTGTTATTTCACCCGACAGCTCGACATATTTGCTTTCAAGATTTTTATCTTTGCTTGTGCGTTTGATCAGGATCTTCCGCCTGTCTTTTTTACAGCGTTGGCGTTTGACATATCCCATTGCCTCAAGCCTGTCAAGCATACTTGTAAGTGTAGATTTTTTCAGTTGCGTTTTTTGCGCAAGCTCATTAATAGAAATGCCATCCGCCTGCCAAAGCGCGAACATGATCCTGCCCTGAGCCGAATTTATCTCGATGCCATAATCTTTAAGTTTCCGCTCGAATATCCTGCCGGCAACCTGGCGAATCTTAGCCATCAAAAAGCCAGCCTGGCGTTGTGTTTTCATATTTTTCATTTCAGCTTAAACTCGAAAGCCCCTTCCTTATACCAACCCTTCGCACACTCCGGCAATAACTTCAGCATAACAAATCCGGGATCTTCCGGCCCGCCGGGCCAATGTATCTTCCAATCATCCTGCCAGATTCGCTTCTTTAAGTCCAGATCATCTATTTCCTCCGCTTCACCTACGAGCAATAACGTATGAAACTCAGCGGAATTACAGAAATAAACGGACACTTTCGAATTAGTACGAATTTGCTGCATCTTATCAGATGAATGGCTGGTAAGCATATAGGTCAGAAAATCTTCATCATGTCCGGCAAACAACTCTTCTGCGATTCGACATTGTTCCTTATTTCGTAGATTACCCATCACACGCACCTGCGGAAAACCAGCACCATCAACAGTACCAAGATAAACATCTGTCACAACCTCCATCAATTCCAAACTAACTTGTTTCGCTTGTTTCTCGTCCATTGCTTTCTCCTTTTTTAATGATTAGTTTTTTCCGCTTTTCTTGAATAACCCCGCTCCAAGGTCACTACCGAGCGTGCCGGGGACAGGGTGCATGTAATTTCTTGCCCGTTTGTTTTTCACCAGGTTCAATTGGCCGGTTTTGATGATATTATTTTCCTCGAAAGTTACTTCGGCTCCGGTTTGCCCTGTCGGGCCACCAGCGTTGCCGTAACCAGAGTAGTATTTGTTGCTAGCCACAATAGAATCACGTAATCGATATGTTTGCTGATCGCCGGATTTGCGCATCCAGAAGTATTGCGTTCGGGTGATTATATTATGATGAAATTCAAAATCTTTGTCTGTTTGGCAAGTCCATACTCCGGAGATTAAACCACCATCCACAATACAGTATCTCATTGCGCAACCTTTGCCGCCAATGGCCTCGAGGCCGTCCCAATAAACAGTAGAAGCATGACAATTACGAAAGATACAATGATCCACAATAAATCTGTTGCCAGTAGCGATAGCAGCGCAGTAGATATTGAAGGAATCTTTATCGCCGACAAACATACATTGTGTAATCAGCAGATCGTCAAGGCCTTGGCCTACGCGTTCAACACAGGCGTGCCAATTGTTTGACAAGGGATTACCGAGAAATTTCAGCCCACGTATTGTGACATGGCTGACCTTTATTTTTAAGCTGTATGTTTCCGTTAATTCGTTAGACTTTCCGGGATCCTCAGTAGATAATATAATAGGCATAAGTGCCGGTTTCCAGTTGGGATCATTGGGCAGAATTGTAGTTTCAATTGTTAATCTATTCTTTTCCGTATAAGCCCGTTCATTCTCAAAGATCACGGTTTGTGTAAGATTGTATATCCCCGGCGCGATCTTGATTGTAGTTGGTCCTTTTTCTGATGAGTTATTTACTAACGCCGCTGCCCTGCCTATAGTGCTTAGCGGCCTGCCTTTGCTGCCGGGATTTGCGTCATTGCCATTGCGACTATCGACAAATAGCGTTTCCCCGATCAAGCTTGGTGCTAATATCCCTATAACCAAGCCAACAAAGACAATTCGACAGGTTAACGTTTTTTTAGCATTCACGTCGCTTTATCCCTTAGCGAAAAATTAGTTTTATGTAAAATAGTACTATATAGAACAATTGTCAAGGGGAAAATCTCTGGTAACAATTTTTTTAAAAATTCTACTGTCTCCTGTATTCTGAATTCTTGCTTAATTCCAGACCCGCCCTGTCCACATAACATCAAACGCGCAGGTATGTGTAAAAAAATGCCAAAAAAACGCTTTTTCAACACTTTTCTGCAAAAAACAGCGCACTTTCTGCGCATTTTTGTAAATTTTTGCGCGCTTTTGCAACTTTTTGCTGTTTTACCTGCGCAAATGATTGAAAAAATCCTCGTTTTTAGGCTAATAACAAACATCCGCCTATCTTAACAAGTAAAAAATCAGTGTTGGTCTGTGTTAATCCGTGTCAAAAAAACTGTGAAGATCTGTGGTTAGTTTTTTTTAAATCGTAAATTAGATGCTAAATAAAAAAGCCGGTCCCGATATTTGTTTCGGGACCGGCTTTAAATTTTCGTTACGTATTCTATTGGTGTAATTGCTTATGCTATAAGGCTTTTGGCCA
This sequence comes from Planctomycetota bacterium, assembly GCA_042569785.1. Classification (GTDB taxonomy): domain Bacteria; phylum Planctomycetota; class Phycisphaerae; order Sedimentisphaerales; family Anaerobacaceae; genus JBHPGW01. The sequence goes on from JBHPGW010000018.1 coordinate 36,974, forward strand.
GGTCGACGGAAGTAGCGGCGTCAGCGGCGTAGCCGTCGGCACCGATCTTGTCAGCGTAGTCCTGGGTTACCGGTGCTCCGCCTATCATGAGTTTGGCTGAAATGCCTGCTTCTTTCATCGCCTTGATCGTGTTTTCCATAGCTGGCATTGTCGTAGTCAGCAGTGCGCTTAAGCCGACCAAATCGGCATTTGCCGCTTTCGCCTGTTCGACGAACTTCTCAACAGGAATATCCACGCCGAGATCGATAACTTTAAAGCCTGCACCTTTCATCATCATCGCGACAAGGTTCTTGCCGATATCGTGCAGGTCGCCCTGAACGGTTCCTATCACAAACTTACCTAAAGGCTCAACGCCAGCTTTCACCAGTTCCGGCTCAAGAACTTCCATCGCTGTCTTCATGGCTCTCGCCGAGATCAGCACCTCTGGTATGTACACTTCATTCTTTTTGAAGCGTGCGCCAATAATATCCATTCCTGCGATTAAGCCATCGTGAAGAACGCTCTTTGCGGCTGTACCTTCACCGAGAGCTGCCTTAGTGATCTCTACCGCTGTGTTCTGGTCACCTTTGATGATCGCATCTGCCAATGCTTTCAAATCTGCCATTTTTTCACCTCAACAAATAAGTTAAAATTATTAAACGTTCATAACGAGAAACGTCAAAGAAATAATTATAAGGAAAGCCAGTCGGGCAAAACAAGTATTTTTTGTTTGCGAGAGGCTTTTTCAATGAAATAGCAGTATAAAAAAGCAAATTTATATCAATTCGATATTTGGATTTCGAGTTTGATGTGCTAAATAAATGAAACCTGGTCCGTGTGGCAGAGACAGGATGTGATCATTAAGACGCAAATCTCAAAATACTGGCAATTCCCCAGAAGCCCAGCAGTAGCAGTACAGCCCTCAATATCCGCAAAACTTGAGTTTTTGGTTTGATAGCTGTCCAAATCAATGCCCAAATAGCGATTACCAGTGCAATTCGTAACAAAAATGAAAAAAGTGAAGAATACATGCGGTTATTATACCTATTTTAGCGTTCGGCGTCAAGCAAAAACCGCCCATTTTAACATTCAAAGACAATCACATAGTAAAACAGAATTTACGATACTGATAAGCTCGTTTATTGCCCTGTGTATGCAAATTGCACGGATCGAGTGCCTATGCGGCAAATTTAGCCCGTTTTACTGCGAATTTAGCTGTATTTTGCGGATACGATAATTTTTTTGCAATTTTGCGGATTAATTTTAAAGAAATATTAGTCCGCGGGTCGACTATTGAGCCATTAGTGTTTTGTAAATTGATAATGAAGCAGTTTTTTATTACTTTTTTAGGAGTCTATAAGATGCGATTTTTTGAAGAAATGAAAAAGTGGCTGGGCGAGGTGACAGAAATATTGTTATTGTTAATTGCTGTTGGAGTTGCTGTTGAGATTCTCTTCGGCAATCAAGTCCCGTTTTTTGGACAGGTAGTCGCTAATCTTACGGGCATACTCAGTACTTTGGGCGAGAATGGCTTTGTAGGCCTGGTTGCTCTGGGTATAATAGTGTACCTGTTCAATCGCAAGAGAGTGACTTCTTAGATTGGCGGTAACCTTTGTAATACGGCATCATTGAGAAATTAGGCATTGGTGTCCTCTTGCATAAAGCCACAGACAATTGAATAAAGTTTTTACCGACGGTTTTTACGTTGGATATTTATCAGGTTAACTTGATTGAGGCTATAAGCCTGACAAACAATAAAAATGCCTGCCCGAATGGGTGGGCATTTTTTTATTATCTCAAACTGACCGATGGTCAGTTTGAGAATGTAAAAATCAAAGTTTAAAAATCAAAATTGCGGAATCCGCCTTTGGCGGATGGCTAATTTTATTGTTGTTTTTGTGGTGGATAACATTTTGTTACGAAGTATGTTATGTTGATACGAGTTGTCAAAACGGTCAGTTTGAGTTATTATGTTGAGAGATTAAGGCAGGTCGATCAATCGATTTTGTGGTATACTAACTCAAACTGACTGGTGGTCAGTTTGAGAATGTAGAAATCAAAAGTTAAAAATCAAAATTGCGGAAACCGCCTTTGGCGGAGGGCTAATTGTAATATTGTTTTATGACAGCTAACATCTTATTGATACCAGTTCCAATTAGTATATGTGTTTTGCGTAATGATGTTTTGTTAGATAACTTGTTATCCCGTCGCTAGTGCTCCGGGCTTTTTTGTGGTAATGCGTTAAAATTAAGTTAAATTGGTGTAAGTTATATCGATATAAGCTGTCAAAACGGTCAGTTTGATATAGTAAGGTAAAATTATAAACCAGAATAAACAGTATCAAAGTTTGAAAGGCGTTTAAATGAGCAAAGGCAGTGAACATTCAGAAAGTAAGTTAAGACTTCAAGGCTCTGGCCTTCGCGTTGTTATTGGTACATTCGTCGCACCTTTAATACAGGGGGTGCTCCTTTTTGTTGCAGCTGGGCACGTTAATCTTTTCAGAGGATGGCTGTGTCTTGCAATTGGTTTGGTTAGCATGTTCGGCGGGATACTGGTCGTAAGCATATTTAACCCGGCACTTGTAAATGAGAGAGGCAGATGGAGCAAAAAGGTCGATACCAAGTGGTGGGACAAATGGTTGGTACCTGTCTATGCAATAATAGCCTTTTATGTCGTGCCATTAGTCATGGGGCTGGATGTCGGTAGGTATAACTGGTCACAGCCAGAACTTGCAATTGGATGGGCCTTTTTAGGCGGTGTAATGTTTATCGCAGGCTCGGTAATAATCCACTGGGCAATGATAGTTAACAGGCATTTTGAGACAACAGTCAGAATCCAGGAAGATAGAGAGCATAAGGTAATAATGGCAGGCCCATATAAGTTCGTAAGACATCCAGGGTATGTCGGCGCGATTTTGTGGGGTATCTCGGCACCATTGATCGTAGGATCGGTTTGGGCGATGATACCTACTGTGATCGCGATCGCTTTGCTGGTTTTCCGTACATGGCTCGAAGATAGAACTCTACACGGTGAATTAGACGGCTATACCGACTACGCACACAGAGTCAGATGCAGACTCGTACCGTGGCTGTGGTAGCATGGCGGCTGAATCACACTTAAACTGTTGCATTTATTAAGACGAAAAGAAATTAAAAGTCGACCAATTTTACTGATCTAAATCCACACCCCCTCCATAAACTTGTATCTAAGCTTGGCATCGCCGAAAATAGCTATTTGCCTTCAAGCCAGTTGCCTGTAAATATCTTAAGGTCCAACAGATTAATGGCGTTGTCATTAGGCTCAGATATATCACAAGATAAACACCAGTTAGCATCGCCGATGTTACTTAGCCACGCATCGACTAAAATTGCAAAGTCAAAAAAGTCAACATCGCAATCAAGACTAAAATCACCGGCGATACCCTGGCCTTGATATTGGCCGGTAACTGTAACATCATCAATGTTCCAGCCGGAATACGCTTTATTATTGTTCGTAGGTCCCATCCCCCAGCGGATATAAACAGCTGCCTGATCTGCAGCATAAGCGGAAATATCGAACTCCCGTCTTTGCCAGCTTGAATCGATCACCACTGAACTGTTTATCCATAATTGACTCCAACTGCTACCGTTATTTGAAATTTCAATTGGCGCCTGGTCGTTACTCGAGCTGGCAACATTGAGCCAGCGATAAAAAACAAGTTTCACAACATCAGTATTAGTGCAGTCAATAACCGGTGTTTTCGCCCATTCTGTTGAAGTCATCTTGTTTGCGTATGCCCCGGATAAGTTATACCCGAGGACATTTGCGCCGGTAAAACCTGAAACCGGATCAGGGTAACTAAAAACACTGCCGCCATCTCCGGTTGGTTGGCCCCACTGCCACTCGCTGCCATCCAGACTCCAGCCTGGATCGGTATCCATGTCGGCTGAGTAAAGAACAGCTTCAAAAGCGACCGTTACAACAGCTTCATTTGAATCACCGCCGTTGGGGTCGCTACCCCCGTCATTGGCTTTGAAATTAAAATTCACAGGCAACAGACATCCTGACTTGGGCGTGTAAACAACTGTATTGCCGTTGCTGGTGAGTGTGTATGGTGTTGAGGTTATATCGGTCACACAAGGATCAGTGAGCAAGCCGTGATTGGGTAATTTTGTGATTATATATGATAGTTGGCCCGGCGGGTTTGGCTGTCCGTCATCACTGGCCTGTAGTGTTATGACAGCTGCGGTATCAGGCCCGGTCACTGCCGCAACATCAAATGCGCTTGGCGGTGCTTCTACTCCCAGGATCGTATCTATCGCGTTTTGCAGATTCACTCTCGGTATTGCGATCGATGATTTGGGATCGGTTATATTATCTCCCGTATTTACAAGTGCATCTCTTACTTCCTGGGGAGTCAAGTAGCTGCCTGTAAGTATTTTCGCAGCTGACTGTAAAGCTGCCGCCGCCCCCGCGGCATAGGGACATGCGGCACTGGTCCCTCCGAAATCAGGCGTATAATCGTCGATCTCATAGCCGTCTGAACCGGAAATGTCGGTTGTGTAAGCATCATGGGCAGGTGCCAGTAGATCGAGAAATATAGCCGAGTTGGAGTAGCAGCTGACCGTATCCGCTGCAGAACTGTCCCAGCAGGCCCAGGGGGGCGAGCATTGAGACTCGGCTTCGGCTACACAGGATTCCTCTTCAACACAAAATCCTACCGTACCTAAGCCGGTATCATAAACCGACCCAACACTAATGACATCGGAAAAAGCAGCCGGTGCCGCCATCGAATCACAATAACCTTCATTACCCGAAGCCGCAAAAACTGTAATTCCTGCAGCTACTAAACGTTCCGCTGCCGCAGCATAAGAAGGCCTGTCGCTTTCGGCTTCGGTTTCGCTGAAATAACTGCCACCTCCAAAGCTGTGACTTAAAATTAGTATAGGATTAACAGGATCGTCGTATTGATGGTCAATACACCAGTCCCATGCTTCTATAACATCGGTATCGTATGCGGAGCCACCTGTGCCAAAAGAAATTTTCATCGCGTAAATTTTCGCGTTATTCGCAACGCCTCCGATATAGTCACCAACCGTTCCTAAGTCTCCTGCCGCTATGCCTGCACAGGCGGTTCCATGTGCTTCGCCGTTCGGGACAGGGTCGGAATCATCATCGCCGGCATCATATCCGCCTATAACTTTACTGTTAGGAAATCCGCCGTTACCAAGCTTGGGATGAGTGTAATCAACACCCGTATCTGAAATTGCAACAGCAACATTTTGCCCATTATAACTCAAACGAGGCGTTGTTGCGTTTATTATGCCAATGCCCTGAGCCAACATTTTGTGCTCAAGTTTTGATAGTTCAACTGATTTTACAAGTGGATGTGCCAGCAGTTTGTCAAGACCATATTGTGTTACTTCGCCGGCAAAACATTCAAAGTTTTTATAGCGATGGGTCAGAACAAACTCATTAACCGAAAGCCCCGATAATACGTTTGATTGTCTGTTGGCAATTTCAGTTCTAACCTGGGCCTTAAACTGATTGTCTTTAAAAGATTTGGTACTCTTTAGATGCTGCGGCATCTCCAGGCCGACGATAACTTTGACTTTTTGCTGTTCATTTTCAAAAGCTGCTGAAAACTCTTCTTCACTGGAAATCTTTTGAAAACCTGCCTGGGTTTCAGCAAATGACAGGGTAGAGAAAGAGAAAATAATTACGCACAGGTACCTTGTTATGTATTCTATTAAGGAAACCTTTAATTGCCCTCCACTCATTATCTGATCCTCATAGACATTTTTCAAGCTTAGTTAATCGGGATTTTTCATGTATTCCTGTTCAACTGAGCCTTCAGACCTCACACATGATAGACTACCAAATTTGCCTTATAAAATCAATATCTTTTATGCTAATTAAAGCGGAAAATTCAATAATTGGTTAATACTTTAGATTACCGCTGTGTTACTACACCGCTCGCAATGCCCCCCTATACGGGATAAATGGGGCACAAAGCGATAAGATGGTTAACGATATGGCAAAAGTTATTGTTGAAGTTAAGACTTGAAATATTCCATCAATATCTCGCTTGA
>JBHPGW010000019.1:0-42429 GCA_042569785.1 Planctomycetota bacterium
GGTACAATTTTCAACCGCCCGCCAGGTGGTACACTTTTGCTCCGCCGTTTACATTCAGCAAATATGATTTTGATGAAAGCTTACGGGATAAAATTGAAGATGATCTTAAAAACCACAGCATGTACGAATATGGAACTATCAGTTATGCCGATTTAGCCGAATTTCTGTTTCAAGTAGGTGGTTGTATATTCTCAGTCAAAAATGAAGAGACCGAGAAGTAGTAAGAATAGGCCAGTAGTTTTAATAGTGGGTTGGATCAATTAGGATCGTTAAGAGTAATGCGCATCTTATTTTCGACTGCTCAAAAGCTTTTTTCTGAAAAAAATGAATTACTATTGATCAGGTAGTAAGATATTACAGTGATTCGATAGTTTGTGCAATCGATAGTCTGAAGGATTATAGGAGTAGGAAAGTAGGTGTCTGGATTAGTGGGGGAGGGGGAAAAAGTACCAATTTTGAGGTTTTTGAGTTAAGAAAATATAGTTGTTTCATAAGCACTTAATATATAGTGGCTTATATGACTGTTTTGGGTGAAAAACTGGGTGAAGAACACAAATACATCCCCTTTAATTTGCCTAATTTCGATGTTTATTTAGCACATCTTGGGTTCGAGCCCCAACACTCTCAATACTTTGATTAAGCAGTATTTTTGGCCAGCCACCCAATCGTCGCTGATCTTCATCACAATGGCACTGACCAGCCGAAGCGGCGATGCCTCGTTCGGAAACAGCCTTGCAACCCGTGTCCTGCGATTGATCTCTTCATTCAGCCGTTCCAGTGGATTGACTGGTCTCATCCGTCTGCGAGGTTTCTGCGGGAATTCAAAAACTGTCAGCCCTTCCGGCAGATTTCCTTCCATCCATTCAGACAACTGAGACGCAGATAAGCTTATTGGATCTCTTCTTCGATCCAGCCGATCAGTTCTTTCAGATCGTCGAGGGTAATATTGCCCATATGAGCGATACGGAAGGTTTCTTCCTTGAGCTTTCCGTAACCGTTACCGAAGACGGTGTTGTGTTTTTCCTGTATAGCGGCAATGGTTTCAGCAACATTGATACCCTTGGTATTTTTGATTGTTGTCAGTGTATTCGATGCGTAGTCTTCGTCACAGAAAAGCTCGAATTTCTCCTTCGCCCAGCCTCTGACGAAATCAGCCATTTGGCTGTGCCGCTGCCAGACATTTTCCATCCCTTCTGCTAACAGCTTTTCGCACTGGTAGTGCAAAGCCATAATGTGCGGCACCGCTGGCGTTGTAAGAGTCTGATTTTTCGCTGCGTTTTTGGCGATCAACTGAAAATCAAAATAGTAGCCGCGATTCGGGACATTTGCGCTTTTTTCAAGCGCGCGGTCACTGACTACTGCAACTGCCAGTCCAGGCGGGATCGCGAAGGCTTTCTGCACAGAAGCGAAAGCGATATCGATCACAAGTTCGTCAAACTTCAATGGCATACCGACCATCGCACTGACACAATCGACAAAGAACAATACATCCGGATATTTTTCTTTCATCATCTTAGCGATCTTTTCGATCGGATTGGTCAACCCTGTACTGGTTTCATTGTAGGCGATCGTAATAGCGGCGTATTTTTTAGAGCTTAGTTTCTCATCGAGCATCTCCGCGGTGACAGGTTGGCCCCAGTCGACTTTCAACCGGTCAACCTTTCTGCCGCAAGCCTCGACAACGTCGGCCCACTTGTCACTAAACGCCCCACAGCAGGCTGATAAAACCCTTTCTTTGAAGCCGACACAATTGCGAATTGACGCCTCCCAGATACCAGATGCGCTTGATGTCGAGAGAAATACGTTTTGCTCGGTGTAAAATATCTTCTTGAGCATATCGACCGTTTCGCTGTGCAGTTGGCTGTACTCTTTGCCTCGATGACCCAGTGTCGGGCGTGCAAGCTGCTGCAGAACATCTTCGTCGACCTTTACTGGGCCGGGTATGAACAATCTTGGCGGTTTCTTCCAGTCTACCATTTTATCAACTCCTGTTAAGACTATAATTTGTTAATCGTTAAACCTGTAAAAATTTTCGGATAAAAATACGTCGACTTCTGCGGCATTCTTTCGCCCTGGTCAGCGACCTGTTGTATCTGTTCCATTTTAGGACCGTTAAGGAAAAAGGCAACCTGTTTCTCGCAGGCCTCGACGCATGCGATGATCTCGTCTATCTTGTTACCAGTGTCTTTGATGTATTCGACGTTTTCTCCGGAAGCTAACTTCTCGTTATCTAAACCGAGTATGTCGTCGAGGATCAGTTCACAAAGTACCGCTACATCGAGTGACCGCCATGCAGGACTCTTCTCAGGCGATGCCGAGGCCATGGCGCTGGCGTTCTTAAACACCGCAAGATAAAACGCGCCCGTGGCGTCATAAATCCCAAGCGCGTTTTTATCGCTGTCCTGCTCAGCTTTCATCTGTTTCGTCATATCCTGCTTAGCCTGGAGTTTTTGCTCCTGAGTATCGAACCTAAAGCTTCTAACGTCAAAATTTTCCCCCAGTTGTTCGAGCATCTTTGCGCTGTCGTAATTTTCCAGATTGCCCACGAGTCGATGCGTTGCCAGCACGATAAGTCCCTCATGCTGGGTATTGGCAAAGGCCATCATCTGGTATTGCGCCGCTGGGCTCGGGTTTTCCTTGGCGTATTCAAGGCCGGTAGTATAACGATGATGACCGTCAGCAATAACGACGCTTTTATCGCTCATCATTTCGCTTATCGCGCTGATATCGTTTTTGTCGGTTATCGCAAACAACCTGTGACGGACATCCTGTTCATCGGTAAGATCGACGAGTGGCTCATCCGTGATACTTTTCCCCATGATCTCATCGGCAACGCAGAGTTTATCCTCATAGAGCATAAAAACAAGCCCGAACTTAGCAGAAGTTGCTCTTTTGAGATTGAGCCTGTCGATCAATGGCCCTTTAAGTATCTGCTCGTGAGGCTGGACGATCTTGCCGAATTCTTCGAGCTTACCTAACGCGATAAAGCTAAGCCGCTGATAGACCCTGCCGCTCAACTCAAAATCCTGAACATAAGAGTAAATACTCTCAGCCGAATCCTGCTTGATGATCCCCTGGGATATCCACTCATTCAGATAGTCGGCTGCACGGGTATATTGATTGTCGGTATCGCCGTCTGTGGAACTCGTCATGCCTTTGATAACTCTGACGATATTGTACGGACTCTGGCCATAGAGCTGCTTTTGCAGACCGGAATCGATGACATCATAAGGCGGAGCGATACAATCGCAGGGATCGCCAACCTTAGCCTTATCATATCTAAATGCTTTAAATGCCCTGACTTCCATCAATAAAATCCCCAATTCCTTTTCTGTACGGGTTATTAAAAAGCTGTGAAAAGCAGGATACTACTAAAAACACCGGCAATTGTCAATTCACCCGTTTTGTTTTTTTATATCACAAAACAGCTAAGTTTTTCTGGCCCATATTATCGAGATAATAACGCTTGGCTGACCTAAAGGCCGATTCATAAGGTATTTTTCTTGCAAACAGCCTTCAATTCGATATACTCATTTGTTTTAAACAATTTAATGACAAGGTAAATTGGGAGCATAAGAATGCATTTAATGAAATGGTTTCGAAAGAACAAGAACAAATTAATGGCGGTAGTGGTCATCATCTTGCTGTTTGGCTTTATCGGCGGCAGTTTTCTCCGGCAGCTGGGCGAAAGAAGGACAGGCCAAAATAAGACTATCGCTCATTACGGACAAAAACAAAAAATTACAAATTACGACCTGGCCATTGCGCAACGCGAAATCGAGATCCTTCAAAGATTAGGCGCCGCAATTGCACTGAGAAACATTTTATTGCCGGCCTTTCGTGTCCCAGACCTGCACGCTGTGCTTATCAACGAATTGCTCTTTTCCAACAGACAGCTTTCGCCGGACCTGATCGGCAAAATAAAACAAACCGCAAGAAGTTACGAGTACAATATCGGCGATGAGCTGATCAATGATATTTATGATATTTCGGTCCCCCTGGGGATATACTGGATTCTGCTTGAAACAGAAGCACAGCAGGCAGGCGTTGTTATCTCGAATGAATCCTCAGGCAGAACTCTTGGAACGATGATACCTAACCTCTTTGGAGGCGTAACATATCCTCAGTACATGAGGTCTGTTATGGAACAGTTCGGAATTTCTGAGCAGGAGATACTGACTGTCTTCAGCAAACTCCTGGCGGTAATGGAATATAGCAGGATGATCTGCGAAAATCAGAATATTACTATCTCACAGGCAAGGCACAACATCAGCACAGTGGCAGAAACCGTTGACGTTGAGTTTGTGCAATTCAAGGCCGAGTCCTTTGCCCAGCTCTCCGATGAGCCAACCGACACACAGATACAGGAACAATTCCAAAAGTATAAGAACTATTTCGCGGGCGTATCGAGCGAGGTGAATCCTTACGGCTTCGGGTATAAATTACCAGAGACTGTAACCATCGAGTATATTGCGTTAAAACTCGATGACGTTTCAAAAATAATCGCACTGCCAACCGCTGAAGATGCCGAAGAATACTATCGAAGGAACCGCCAGCAATTTACCGAGCAGGTGCCGATCGATGCAAACGACCCCAACTCCGAGTTGACTACACGCATTAAAACTTATGCCGAGGTTGCCGATATTATTTCCGAGGCTCTGACCAGGAACAAGATAACTACAAAAGCTGTCGCTATACTTCAGGACGGACGCTCTATTGTCGAAGCAAGTTTGGAACAGCTCGATACCGATTCGGCAAGTCTAACCGCGGAACAATACGCGAATCTGGCCGGCGATTACGAAAAAGCAGCCGAAAAGCTCAGTGACAAATACAGGATCAAACTATACGCAGGCAAAACCGGAAGGGTTAGCCCTGTTGACCTTCAAGACGACGAATACCTTGGCAGATTGTATATGACAGGTGCCGGCTATAACCTCGTTAGCTTAAGCAGGATAGTTTTTTCAATTGATGAGCTTAAACTTACTCAGTTAAGCCCCTTCGAAGTAGCCGAGCCAAGGATGTACGAGACTATAGGCCCATTGAGGGATATATCCGACGAAATAATGGTACTGGCTCGTATAGTAGAGGCCGAAGCAGCCTGCCCCCCTCAGGACATTAACCAGACTTTCAGCACGAAGGCAGTGACCCTGAACCAGAGTCCTGAACAACCTACCGACGATGTTTATTCAGTAAGGGAAAAGGTTGTAGAGGATTTGAAGAATCTTTCAGCTATGGAAACAGCCAAAAATAAAAGCGATGAATTTGTTAAGCTGATCGTAAAAGAAGGATGGGATCAAGCTACCGAAAGCTTCAATAAGCGTTACGGAGAAAAGGACACCGACTCTAATGAGCCGACTTTTAAGATCGAGACCAGAGACACAATGCAGCGAATATCTAAAGCACAGCTCCAGACATTTAAAGTTCAAAGTGAGGCTAACCCATTGAAGCGGTCAAGGATCAGCCAGGGCAACAACACACGTCTCTTTATCGACCAGCTCTATTCGACTGTTCCAGCCGATGCCAACAGTTTAGATACGGTGCCTTATATAATGCAGTTCAAGCCGGAAATGAGCTATTATTGCCTGAAAAGCCTTTCTGTTAATCGAATCGACATGGATCAATATATCAGTCGAAAAGCAGGCACGCTATACAAAGAAGATATTGTCAACTCCCAGTCTCTTGCCGCAGTACATTACAACCCCGCAAACATATTGGCGCGAACCAGGTTCGAATTTGTAGAGCAGAAAAACAAAGACTCTGACACCGAGCCCATCGAAGGAGAGAATTAATGGCCAGGGCTTCTAAGACCGAAGATGTTGGCTTTTTTATAATGGTCGGACTCGCCGGCTGGGTAATCCCCGGTGCCGGACATATGATGATAAGGCAGAAAAAACACGCTATAATCATATGCGTGACCATTTGCCTAACCTTTGCGGCTGGCTTATACGTTGGATCGATCGGTGTTATAGATAGCGTTGGTTCCTGGCCTTGGTATATCGCTCAGAGTATGAATTCGCCCGCGGTTATGATCATCAACCATGCTACTCGAACAGGAGCGTACCCGGTATACGGCAGAGCACTTGAGATCGGACAGATATACACCAGTATCGCAGGACTGCTAAATCTTTTATGTATCATCAACGCTGTTTACCTGGCGTATATTTCAAAACAAGGACAAGATTGATATGATTGACATGCTGCAATTAATATCGGCGAGTTTCACCGCCCCGATACAGATCGGCACAAACCCGCAGGCAATGCTATGGCTCCTCCCCCTGGCAGCGGCAATAGCGGTGGTCTATAAAGCTACAAAACTGCCGGAAATAAAGACCGTAACTTTCCTGAAAGAATCAATAATTTTGTTCGGCTCGATAGTCGTCTTCATAGCCATTGCCGCAATAGTCCTGTGGACAATAACCCACCTGGTCACATAAAACAGACCCTGCCGCCGATATAATACATCGGAACCGAATCTTTGCTGTCGAATTATAAAACGAAAGTAAATTATGCCTACAGAGCGGGAAATCGCGGTTTTATTTTCATCCATTACTAAGCGATACGATTTCCTGAACCATTTCTTAAGCCTTAACATCGATAAAATATGGCGTAAGAAGCTTGTTCAACTTTCAAACCCATCACCCGATTCCAGGATTTTGGACATCTGCACCGGAACAGGCGACGTTGTAATTGAGTTCGCCGAAAAAAGCGGCTCAAGCCAATGCTTTGGGATCGACATTTCAGAAAAAATGCTCGCAGCTGCCCAAAAGAAAATTAATCGATCCGGACTCGATACACAGGTACACCTCACACAGGCCAGCGCCTTGGATATCCCTTTTGACGAGGATTGCTTTGATATTGTCTTCATAAGTTTTGGCCTGAGAAACCTTCTTGACCGAGCAAAGGGCATACAGGAAACGATAAGGGTTCTGAAAAAAGGCGGCAAAATATTCATACTCGAGCTTTCACCAACACCGAAAGGATTGATAGGCTTTTTTTATAAAATGTACCTGAACTTTATCATTCCTGTTCTTGGCGGTTACATATCCAACGACCCAGACGCCTACCGATATCTGGCAACCTCAATACAGAATTTCCTCGAACCGCGGAAGGTATTAAAGCTTATGAAAGAAAAAGGGTATACTGATCTTAAAGCCACGCCATTGACTGGCCGGATCGCATATATTTACGAAGGTACAAAATAAGAGATATCGGGGCCTTTAAGGCTGGCGAACCATTTGACCACAAGATGAAAGTATGGCCTGGAATTGTTGGTATTGACCGCAATTAGTTTGTTGTCGAGATTGGCGACTGTTTTTTAAACTCAGCCAACGATTGAGGGTCAGCGACTTTGCGATAGCCTAAAGCTTTTACAAGCTCAAGTACTTCTGTCCACGTTGGGAAAGGCCTCGAGTTTTTCCTTTTGTATTCGTCGATCGCCATCAAAAACTCGAACTGTTCATCGGTCATGTTCCCCTCTTCAGCAGACTTTCTCTCCTCGGACCTTCGCCTGCCGGGACCTCTTCTGCGATCAAGCCCTAAACGCCTGTCAACTACATTTCGTCTATTTTTTTCGGATTCGTTTTGGGATGAACTGTCTTTGGTCATTTTTTTCCTCGTTTCCTCTTTAGAGCTCAAGGTTAATTAACGGTTAGAACAAATATCAAAAAACATCATCAAACAAATCGTCATCGAAAGTATCAAAGTCGTCGTTTTCCGCTGTCAAATCATAAAAATCTTCGTAGGCATCCTGAGATTCTATAATAACAAGTGCCTCATCTATATAATCCTCAGGCACCACTATTACAAAGTTGGTTCTCTCGGTTGATTCTTCGGCTTGTTCTTTGATCATCGCTGGTATTTCATTTGCCTTGAGCAGCGATTCATAGTCTTTAGCCTGTTCGATAGTTTCCGCAAAAGCTACCACAGTAAAATCTTTTGACCCTGTTTGCAGTTTTTGTGTTTTTCGTGACTGCTTTGCCATTTTATTCTTCTCCCTACTTTTCACCCGACTACCAATCGAAATCGAACCTCGCCGCCTTTATTCAGACACCGAACTGATAAAACTATCTACCCAAATCTTTTCGTCAAAAAACGCCTGCCGAATTATTAAATTTTTCATATTATTGGCTTTTTTATACAAAGGCTTTGCAAGAAAGCACTTGTGACATCTCTTTTGTGGCTTTTATTCGGCATTTTCGCCGGGAACCCTAAGTCAGCACCCCCTCTTTGCCCTATAAATTACAATTTCAAGTTACTCAAAACAAGCGGATATGGTTCTGTTGCGGAGAAAGTTTTTGACATTTTTTTTGCTATCGGGCCTATAACTGCAAAAAAATAAGGTTTTAGCTAATTTTTTTATTGCAAAATAGCCGAAGTTTTTGTAATAAAAACAAGTTGTTAATGTACCGAGCCTGTGGAACAGGCATCGGCTTAGTTTACTTTTTTATTTTAGCATGGAGGATTTTTGTAATGGCAAAGAAAAAAGAATCTCTGATAGTGGCAAGCAAAGTCAAGGCTTACATTAAGAGCAAAAAGATGATGACATCTTCCGACGCTCTTGTCAGCCTAAGCGACAAGGTCTATTGCATACTTGATTCTGCCATCGCTCGCACCAAGGCTAATCGCCGCAGCACAGTTAAGCCTCAGGACCTCTAAGCAAGTTTAAGATTTAGCTTACGGGCAATAATTACTGTGTAAGTAACGATTTAATTTGAAATAAGCCGCCAGGGTTTTTGCCCTGAGCGGCTTTTTCATTTCATACCGAGCAAGTAAACAGGCGAATATTATCCTGTAGAAACCAGATTTGTTTCGATTCCCAATCAGTTGCAAGTCTTCTGGTAACGATTATTTCGCCTTGAAAAAGCGTTATTGACATACCAGCGGTTAGAAAGTAGTATATTGGTTTTGTAAACAGCTATAAGGAGTAATAAAGATGGTCAATGTAACACTGGTAACCGGCGATGGAATAGGCCCGGAAATCGCAGAAGCTACGCGCAGGTGCATCGATGCTGCCGGTGCAGATATCAATTGGGATATAGTCGAGGCAGGCGTAGACATCATGGAGCGGGAAGGGACCCCACTGCCCGAAGCTACCCTCGAATCTATCAAGAAAAACGGTGTCGCTCTCAAAGCGCCCATTACAACCCCTGTCGGTACAGGCTTTAGAAGTATAAACGTCCACCTTCGTCAAACGCTGGATCTATACGCATGCCTGCGTCCTTGCAAAAGCTACAAAGGCGTACGAAGCAGATTCTCCGATATAGACCTCGTCATCGTCCGTGAAAATACCGAAGACCTCTACGCCGGCATCGAATATGAAAAGGGTAAAGACGACACCCTCGAACTGATCGACTGGCTAAATAAGCACAGCGACCGAACCGTGCGTACCGATTCCGGCATAAGTATCAAGCCGATATCTGTCACATGTACCAAAAGAATCGTTCGCTTCGCTTTCGATTACGCTCGCAAACAGGGCAGAAAGAAAGTAACATCCGTACACAAGGCTAACATCATGAAGTTCAGTGACGGACTATGGCTCGACGTCAGCCGCGAAGTCGCCAGGGAATATCCAGAGATCGAATTCGAAGATCGCATCGTTGACAATATGTGCATGCAGTTGATACAAAAGCCCGAACTCTACGACGTGATCGTTCTGCCAAACCTTTACGGTGATATAATCAGTGACCTTTGCGCAGGACTGGTCGGCGGACTGGGCGTGGCACCCGGAGCTAACATTGGGGAAAAGGGCGCAGTCTTCGAGGCAACTCACGGAAGCGCACCAAAATATAAGGACCAAAACAAGGTCAACCCTGTCGCACTGATACTAAGCGGAGTAATGATGCTTCGCCATTTAGATAAACAGGCAGAGGCTGACAACTTAGAAAACGCGATAGCAGCGGTAATTGAAGAAGGTAAAGACGTCACCTACGACATGAAGCCGGACCGTGACGACCCGACAGCCGTAGGCACAAGCCAAATGGCTGACGCGATTATCGAAAAAATGAATTAGTAAACCGTAAGGTTAGTTTTGTATAATGTAAAAAAAGCAGCTACAATTGGTTATTAGAAGGCCAAATATGAAACGTAAATTAACAATTGAACTTCTTCGTAAAGAGGCGGGGTTTTTTGCGCAAATAGAATCAGAAACATCTGAACCTTCGTTGTTTGGAGTTACTGACGGCAAGGCTGTAGGAACATATCTGGAACACAAATTTCAAGCTTATTTGCATGAAAAGTATAGCTATGTTGAGGGTAGTTCGGCAAAGGGGATAGACTTTCCTGAGCTTGAAGTTGATATGAAAGTGACGAGCATAAAGCAACCTCAATCGTCCTGTCCATTCAAGGCTGCTGAACAAAAAATATTCGGACTTGGCTACTCACTTCTGGTATTTGTCTACAAGAAGACAGACGATGAGAAAATGCATACCGCGAAGCTGAATATTCTTCATGTTATTTACATTGCCAAAGAAAGAACTGCTGATTATCAAACTACTACTGGTATACTAAAAATTCTTGAGAATAACGGCAATGTAGATGACATTATTGCATTTATGCACGAACGCATGCTTCCTGTAGATGAGATAAAAGCAGAGCAGGTTGCCAGGAATTTATTAAATGATCAACCTGCCATTGGCTATTTAACAATATCGAATGCCTTACAATGGAGACTTCAGTATCGACGAGCTATTGAAGAAGCAGGAAAAATAGAGGGTGTACACAAAGTCAAATAGAATTATAGCCGTGAAGAAAAAAACAAAACAAAAAACCGAATTTGGAGATTGGCAGACTCCAATTGAGTTGGCAAGAAGGGCTTGTTTTTTGATCTCGCGCAAGGGCTTAAGGCCAGCATCAATTCTTGAACCAACATGCGGCTGCGGGGCATTCCTTATAGCAGCACTTGATCTATTTTTAAATATAAAACAAACGGTAGGAATTGATATAAATGAGGCTTATTTAAAAATAGCAAAGGAATCTATTGGCAAAATAGATAAGACCACAAACGTACAGCTTATTACTGAAGACTTTTTTAAGGTTAATTGGGAAAAAATAATTTCATCTCTTCCTGAGCCGATTCTCTTAATTGGCAATCCACCATGGGTCACTAATACTGAACTGATGACAATAGGTGGCTCTAATTTGCCGAAAAAAAATAATTTCCAAAATCATCGTGGCATTGATGCAATTATGGGGAAAAGCAACTTTGACATTTCTGAGTGGATGTTGAATCAAATGCTTGAAAGGATAAAGAACCGTAATGCTACGATGGCAATGCTTTGCAAAACCACAGTAGCGAGAAAAGTACTTGCACATGCATGGCGAAATAACTATCTCCTTAAATCCGCCGATATTTATAAGATTGACGCACTAAAGCATTTTGGAGCATCGGTAGACGCCTGCCTTTTTGTAATTTCTACAGCGCCAGATTCACATACCGCAGATTGTCATGTTTACAACTCGATGGAACAAAAAACTCCAATGGCAACTGTTGGTTTGCGTAAGAAGCGACTGGTTTCTAATGTTGAAGAGTTCGAGAAAAATAAACATCTTATAAATGAAGAAAAAGGCAAATATAATTGGAGGTCAGGCGTAAAACATGACTGCTCAAGGGTTATGGAACTGCGAAAAGAAAATGGTCTTTACCGCAATGGACTTGGTGAACTTATTGAACTGGAAGAAGATTTTCTCTATCCCATGCTGAAAAGTTCCGATTTGGCTAATGGACCCGTTTTTAATTTCACAAAAGTAATGCTTGTCACGCAGCAGGCCGTAGGCCAGAGCACGAACTGGATTAAAAAAGCTGCTCCTAAAACATGGCGGTATTTGAATGACCACGCTGAGTTGCTGAATTCTCGTGCAAGCTCAATCTATCGTAATCGTCCTCGTTTTTCCATTTTCGGTGTTGGCGAATACTCATTTACCCCTTGGAAGGTGGGTATTTCTGGTTTTTATAAGAACTTTAATTTTCGTACAGTTGGTCCTGTTGAAAATAAACCAGTTGTTTTGGATGATACCTGCTATTTCATTGGTTGCGATTCCGAAGAAGACGCTGATTTCCTGACAAAACTTTTGAATTCAAAAAGAACGAAAAATTTTCTTTCCACTTTTATTTTCTGGGATGCAAAACGCCCAATAACAATGGACTTGTTAGATTTACTTGACATAGACATGCTTGCAAAGGAATTAGGCCAAATAATAGAGCCGAATAAATATTATCGATCGAATAATAACTTTGTGCAGCCTATGTTGTTTGATTAACTTTTTCCTGAATGATAACAAGGTTCTAAATATGGATCAGCGGGCTTACCGGGAAATCATTTCAGGGCAAAGCCGTACTGTTACGGCTTTACTTTTGCGTTTTCTTTTACGCATACCGGCGATTTTCTATACGGCCGTGATAGCCATACGCAATTTACTGTATTCTACAGGCTGCTTAAAAACCCACCACGCCGATGCCATCGTTATAAGCGTCGGCAACATAACCACAGGCGGAACAGGCAAAACTCCAACAGTAATCTGGCTATGCAACCAGCTAACCGGCAAATCCGCAATATTAACCCGAGGCTACAAATCAACTCAAAGCGGCAAAGATGAACCTGCTATCCTCGCTGAGAACTGTCCCGATTCTAAAGTGATTATCAACTCCGACCGTGTAGCCGGCGCAGCCGAAGCGATCGAAAAATTCGGCGCGAATGTACTGATCCTCGACGATGGCTTTCAGCACCGAAGATTGCACAGGGACATCGACATTGTCACCATCGACGCAACGATCCCTTTCGGTTATGGTAAACTCCTGCCAGCCGGTTCCCTAAGAGAACCGATCACTTCCTTAAAACGTGCCCATGCCGTCATTATTACAAGGAGTGACCAGATCGAAGATTTGGAGACAATCGAACAAAAACTACTCTCGGTAAATGAAGAACTGATAATCGCAAGGGCAATACACAAACCGAAAGTTGCAAGGACTATCGACGGTGAGCAAATAACTCTCGACGAGTTAAAGGGCAAAAGAGTATTCGCCTTTTGCGCAATAGGAAATCCCCAGGCTTTCTTCGATACTCTAACTAAACTCGGCACCAGGATCGTTGGCTCAAAAATTTACAACGACCATTATCATTACAGTAACAATGATATTGACGATATTTGCACCCAGGCCGAGCAGTTAAACGCCGATCTCGTCTTAACAACTCAAAAAGACTGCAATAAAATCACCGCTTCCCAAAACAAAGCGATGGCATATTTAGAGATCGAGATGGATATTTTCAGCGGGGCCGGCCAGATAAGAGACTTGATTGAAACAACATTAACCGATAGAATACCAAAAAACATATAATAGAAACAGTGATACCATATGTATGAAAAGCTACTAAAAACTGTTACCAATCTCGGCTCACCCAAGGTGCTGGTGGTCGGCGATTTTATGCTCGATATCTACATCTACGGCGATGCCCTGCGGATTAGCCCTGAGGCCCCAGTACCGGTATTAAAAATTACCAGAACCGAGTACAGTTGTGGCGGGGCCGGTTCGGTGGTCGCGGACCTGGCAGCTCTCGGTGCCGATCCCATATGTCTCGGAGTTATCGGCAAAGACAGTAACGGCCAGACCCTTACCAAAATGCTCAAAGAAACCGGCGCACAGACTGATGGCCTTTTGACTGACGCCAATCGTCCAACTATCAGCAAACAAAGACTGATAGGCCTGGCACAGCATCGGCATCAGCAGCAGCTATTTCGAATGGACGAAGAATTCACCGAGCCTTTGGATGACAAAAACTGCGAAAAGATTTTAAAAATTTACAAAAACAAACTCGCCGAAGCCGACATTGTCTGCCTGCAGGACTACAACAAGGGCTTGTTGTCAGATTCTCTCTGCAAAGAAATGATAACTCTCGCCGCCAATGCTGGAAAGAAAGTTTTAGTCGACCCAGCGATCGATGGCGACTATTCAAAATATCGTTCTGCCACGTTAATCACACCCAACCGCCAGGAAACTTCGACGATGCTGGGCTTCGAGATTGATACCATCGACGCAGCTGCCAAAGCCGCCGACCAGCTCAGCTCGGAATTAGAACTTGATGCGGTTGTGATTACACTCGATAAAGAAGGCGCATATCTTAAGGCCGACCAAATAAGCGAAAATGTCCCAACACTTGCCCGAACCGTTTATGACGTTACAGGAGCAGGCGATATGGTACTGGCTATCTTAGCGATTACTCTGGCAGCCAAGTGCGATTACGAAACTGCCGTACAACTTTCAAACATTGCAGGCGGTATCGAAGTGGAAAAATTCGGTGCTGTACCGGTAACCATCGAAGAAATTATTAATGAGATCGTCTGCCAAAACCGAGGCAAAAACGGAAAACTGCGGCCAATAGAGTCACTTGCACATGAACTGGATTGGCATCGCAGGCAAAAAGAAACGATTGTATTTACTAACGGCTGCTTCGACGTGATACACAAGGGACATATCGAATTCCTTAAGTTCAGCAAATCTAAAGGTGACATATTAGTTGTAGGGATCAATAGCGACGCCTCGGTCAAGTCGATAAAGGGACCGCAAAGGCCCATCAACAATCAGTTCGACAGGGCCGCTGTACTTGCCGCAATGGAAAACGTCGGCTATATTACGATCTTTGAAGAACCCGACCCGCTGAACCTTATAAAACAGGTAAACCCAGACGTATTAGTAAAGGGAGAGGACTGGAAGGACAAAGGCGTTGTCGGACGTGAGTTTGTCGAATCATCAGGCGGCAAAGTTGTCCTGGCACCGCTTGTAGAAGGCAAAAGCTCGACTTCGACAATTGAAAAAATGAAATCTCTGGAAAAAAACAGTGACCAATAAATCCAAAAAAGCGATATTTCTCGATCGTGACGACACCTTGATCGAGGACCCAGGCTATATCAACGACCCCGCGCAGGTTAAGCTGCTCAATGGCGCCGCCCAGGCACTTATCGACCTCAAAGCTATGGGCTATAAACTCGTCGTTATCACTAATCAGTCCGGAGTCGCTCGAGGCATTGTCACCGAAAAGGTGCTCGAAAAAATTCATGAGAGGTTAAAATATCTTTTAACTATGAAAAGCGTTTCTTTAGACGGTATTTATTATTGTCCGTGCCATCCTGACGCAGCGATTGAAAAGTACCGTAAAGAAAGTGAAATGCGAAAACCCAACCCAGGAATGATACTTACTGCCGCCGACGAACTAAACATAGACCTTAGCAAGTCATGGATGATCGGTAACAGCGGCCATGACGTAGAAGCCGGCTCTCGAGCGGGATGCAAAACGATTTTGATAAACCATCCAGGAATTTTTAAAGAATCCGAAAAGAGCAATGTAAAACCAAACTGCACTGCGGTAAATATAAAGGAGGCGGTAAACATTATTAAAAAACATAACCGTTCAGCCAGTACAAAACAAACCTATGACAAGTTGCCGGCAATACCAAAGCCTGAGCCTGTTAAAGATAATCCGCCACAGACTGAACCAATCCAACCCAGCAGCTCTAATGACAAAACAGCGCAATTACTTACCGGCATCCTCGATCAACTAAAAAGAACCCATCGTCAGGGAAAATTTGATGATTTTTCCACGATGAGACTGCTGGCAGGCATAGTCCAAATGCTCGTTCTGCTTTGTCTGTTGATAAGCGTAGGATTCCTGATGAGCCCGGCCGGTACAAGGAAAGATAGTACGATCTTTATCGCGATCGGTTTCGCCGTGGTCTTTCAGTTGATGGCACTGACTTTTTACACGATGCAGAACCGCAAATAGTCGCGTCCTTATTAAATTCAAATCCCAATATGGATGATAAGAAAAAAAAGATAATTATCTGGCTCGCCTCTCCAATGGGTGACGCGATACTTTCTACACCTGCTCTGCGTGCGATACGAAAACATTTCTCTTCAGCCCGGATATATTTCTTCGCCAAGCCCCTGATCCGCCAGATTCTCTCGCCCGGCAACTTTAATGACCATTGGCTCGATAAAACCTGCGATAACCCTTTCAAGATCGCCGGTATGCTCAAACAGCACAAATTTACACACGCGATTCTTCTGAAGAATTCTTTCGCATCCGCCTTAGCGGTTTTCCTGGCAAAGATACCAATACGCATCGGCTATGCCCGTGAAGGACGAGCACTTTTGCTCAACCAAAAACTTTATCCACCAAAATTAACTAACGGCTCTTTCAAGCCGGTTTCCGCACTCGATTACTATCTCGCTATCGCCTCATGGCTCGGCGGTGATGTATCGCAAAGAGACACCGAACTACAGCTCGACCCACAAGCCAAGCACAGCCTAAACGCTAAATTGCCCCAGTCTGACAAACCTTCAGTCATCCTCGTGCCGGGCGGAGCTTTCGGCCCAAGTAAATGCTGGCCCAGTCAAAGATTCGCAAAAGTCGCCGATTGGCTGATAGAAAACTATAACGCCGAAATTTTCGTCTCCGTGTCACCTGACCAGGCCGAAATTACTATTGCCAACGAAATTTGCCAGGCAGGCAAACACGAACTTATCAACCTCGGACAAAAACAACTGACCATCGCTGAATTGAAATCGCTTTTCTCCAGGGCATCTCTGGTAATAAGTAACGACACCGGCCCAAGACATATCGCAATCGCTCTTAAACGAAAAATAGTCACCCTGTTCGGACCGAATAACCCAGCCTGGACCGAAAACGGATACGAAGATGAGATCAAAATAATCGGCACCGGCCCATGCGTGCCCTGCGATAAGCCGAAATGCAAAAAAGATCAGCATATCTGCATGGACTCGATCACCGTTGAGATGGTTGTCCAGGCCGCTAAGAAACTGCTCGATAAAAATAATTGTCAGGAAAATTTATGACTGCGTCCAACTTTGTGGAAATTGACAACTCGTTCCAGGTCGATCCCGACTACCAGGTCGGCCTGAGGGAAGTAGGAATAACTTCCATCGATTCTGTCTTTTCTTTTAGCCAGGGCACCGACCTTCACAAGAAAAATCTGGCACCATACAGAACCCGCATAGAATTCAAAATAACCTCACCTGATAAGACACTGTTTTTAAAGCGTTACAACAGACCGCCTGTTTTAGTCCAGCTTAAGAGTTGGCTAAACCATCGCAGACGAGCCAGCTTGAGTTCTTTCGAGTTTGAACCAGCCGGCCAGTTAAACGCAGCCGGGATAAATGCACCGAAAACAATTTGTCGAGGACAGCAGTGGGGCGGATTGTTTGAGAAGAGAAGTTTTATCATCACAGAAAAAATAGCCGACGCCCAGTCACTGGAAAAAAAACTCCCCGCCTGTTTTGATGAACCGCCCAGTACCCAAAATCGTAAACTGCGAAATGAATTTATCGATAAGTTAGCAGATTTTGTAAAAAAATTCCATGCGACCAATTATCGTCATCGAGATCTGTATCTTTGCCATATATTCCACAGTGCGGACGACAAGTTCTATTTGATAGATCTGGCCAGGGCCTTTAAGCCCAATTTCTTTGCCGAAAGATTCAGAGTCAAAGATATCGCGCAGCTATACTATTCGGCACCTGCCAGTAAATTTTCAAGAACCGACCGCCTGCGTTTTTACCAGCAAATGACAGGCCGTGACAAATTGACCACCAAAGACAAAAGATTCATCGGCAAAGTTAAAAACAAAGCAAAGCGAATGGCCAAACACGATATCAAGCACAACAGAAACGCACCCTTTGCCAGTTAAAAAATATCTGGTATAATCAAATGAAACCGTAAATTATATGTTAACCCAACAGAGCCCGGAGCGTAAGCGATGGGTAAACAGGAATATGTAATCCGTGCCCAAAAAAGTAGCCATCATAATAGAACGAGCTAACATAATGCTCGGCGGCGCTGAACGGTCAGCCTTTGAGTTGTCTCAGGCATTGACCGCAAAAGGTTTCGACGTTCAACTATTAGCCGCTACCGGCCAGGCAAACTCCGACGCCATTCATGTCCTCTCTAAAGACAAGCATGCCAATCGTGTCTGTTTGTCAGCCTTCGAGGATTCTTTAAAGGCCCATTTCACACGGAACAGCTACGATATAATTCACAGTTTTCTCCCCCTTACATTTGCCGACATCTATCAGCCTCGCGGAGGCAGTTACGCGGAAGCTGTTTTGCGTAACGCTGCCAGTTACCAGTCCAACTTCATGAAAACGTACAAGCGTATAACATCTTTCGCCAATTTTCGACGCACCCGGCTTTTATGTGCCGAAAAAGAAATGTGCAAAAAAACTGACGGCCCGGTAATAGTGGCTCTTTCCGAATACGTCGCCGAACAGTTCCAGCGTCACTATAATATCCGCCAAAAACGAATCACGATCATACCCAATGGCGTAAGAACAGATAAGCCTGTCAGCACAAAAGACGCCCAGCAACTCCGCTCACAGATATTGGCCAAATTAAATCTCAAAGAAGCCGATCAGCCCGCATTGTTTTTGTTTGTCGCCAACAACTTCAGACTAAAAGGACTAAGGCCTCTTATAAAGGCATTTGCATCCGTCTGGCAAACTCGTACTTCTCGTCGGCCCTACCTGGTAGTTGCCGGCCACGATAAGTCATATAAATTTCGACATCTCGCAAAAAAAATCGGCATTGACAAAAAAATCGTATTCTTAGGTCCTATACGCCACATTCAAAATGCCTTGTCAGTAACCGATGTCGCTGTTTTGCCGACTTTTTACGATCCCGCAAGCAGGTTTATTCTCGAAGCCCTCGCAGCCGATAAGCCGGTGATAACAACAAGATTCAATGGTGCAGCGGATTTGTTCGTCAACGACAGGCACGGCAAAATTATCGATACGCCGGAAAATATTATTGCACTGACACAAGCTCTCAGATATTTTACAGAGACAAAAAACATCCAGCAGACCGCACAGAATATTATTGACGATAATATAAAAGAAAAGGTTTCGATCGACAGGGCCGCTGAACAGGTAACGTCACTTTATGAACAGTTATTCAAAGAACGGAGTCCAAAGTGCGAGATGTAATTTTAATTGTCGGTGCATATTTGCTTGGCTCAATCCCGTTCGGCCTCATTATCGCCAAAACTCACGGAAAAGACCTGCGAAGTATTGGTTCAGGTAATATCGGCGCAACAAATCTTGCCAGGGCACTGGGAAAAAAATGGGGTTCTTTTTGTTTTTGTCTCGACCTGCTTAAGGGGTTGATACCAATGCTTCTCGCCGGTTCCTTTCTGTCTTCTCAGCCAAGTGTTACAGAACTGTTTTTACAGCTTGCAACAGGTATCGCCGCTATCATTGGACACATCTTTCCGATATACGTAAAATTCAGGGGAGGCAAAGGAGTCGCTACCAGTTTCGGGTTCTCGCTCGGACTTTGGCCTTATTACACAATTTGCGCTTTTGTCACCATAATAATATGGGCCGCTATCGTCTTGATCTGGCGATATATCTCATTGGCGTCGATAATCGCTTCTTTGTTTTTCCCAGGCACTTTGATCATGTTGATAGCGATAAAACAAAAATGGGATTTCGAGTCTCTTTGGCCTTTAGTTATAACAGCCGCGGCAATACCCGTTATGGTGATCGTTCGCCACAAGGCAAACATAAAAAGATTAATAGCTGGAACCGAAGGCAAAGTTTTCGAAAAATGAGCGAGCCCGTTATTTTCTACATGGGCCAAAGTCGCATTTCACCACTGTCACCTTCTGTGTAACGAACTATTCCACTGCCAACATCAAAAGATATGGTCCTCCGCGACACTCCGCCTGTAGCATGGGCGATTAATTTCAATTCGTTTTTTTTCAGCAGTTCTTTCGCTGATTCGATGTTATGTTGGCATATGGTGTCGTCATCCCTTTCGAGCACATTGCCGCCGCCAACGAGAAACACCTGGATGTCACTAACCTTTGCCCCTAAGGACGTCATACCTTCGATTATCGCTTCGATAGCATTGGCCATATACCTTGTCTTTTGCTCTGACTCCTTCTTTTCAGACGCACGGCCCGGCAGCATTGCATGGGCAAGGGAACCTATTCTTTGAGTGGGATCGTAAGCGGCAATGGCAATACATGAACCTATCGCCCTGGTTCTCATTATCGCCTCTCCCCGGCACGTTCTTACTTCACCTATCTGTACGTCTATGTTGTTTTCCATAGCAGCCTCTACTTTGATGCATTTTTAACAGCTGCTTTTGTAGCCTCTTGCAGGCTCAAAGTCAAGCAAATTTCTTAGAAAAAATCTGAGTGACAACCTTCGGGTTTGCCTGCCCCTTGCTTTTTTGCATAACCTGACCAAGCAAAAAACCCATCGCCTTTTTGCTTCTTTTACCCCCGCTGGTGACATCGGCAACTGCCTTTGGATTGGCCGCTATAACCTCGTCGACAAGCCCCTCCAGTTCACTCGCATCGCTTTTCTGAACAAGATCAAGCTCCTGGGCAATAACCTGCGGGTCTTTACCGCTTTCTAACATATTTTCAAATATGACACCGGAAGCACCGGCACTAATGTCACCAGCCTCGACCATTTTTGCCAAATTCGCGATGTCCTTGTCATTAATACTTAGTTCCCCTATGGTACAATCTTTTTCGTTAGCGATTTTCAGTCCCGTCTGCGTAAGAAGGTTGCAAACTCTTTTAGGGTCACCACCGCCTTTTACCGCTGCCTCAAAACGATCTGCTGTCGAACGCTCACTGGTTAAAATGCCGGCATCATATTCGCTTAATTTGTACTCACTGACAAAACGCCCCTGCCTTTTGATAGGCAGTTCACACATTCTGTTGCGAATATCTTCCAGCCACACCCCTTTAAGTTTAACAGGCACAAGGTCAGGATCGGGAAAATACCGGTAATCGTGAGCTTCTTCCTTTTCCCGCTGAAGAACGGTCACCCCTCTGCCGTCATCCCAGCCCCTGGTAGTCTTATTACCCATCTCGAACGTTTTTCCTGTCTCGATAAATTCATCGAGTTGCCTGCGAACCTCATATTTCACACTTCCCTCGATCGCTCGAAAACTGTTAAGATTCTTAACTTCGGTAATTGGCGTTTTGTACACCTTACCGTCCCTGGTAATATGCAAATTAATATTAGGCTCAAAACGCATATGCCCTTTCTGCATATCGGCATGTGAAACACCCAGGTACCGAACTATCCGCTGCAACTCAACCGCCAAAGAGCGAACCTCCGCGGCACTGTTCATATCAGGCTCAGTAACAATTTCCAGTAAAGGCGTGCCGGCCCGATTGAGGTCAACCTGCGAAAAATTCCCCGCCGTATGCAGATTCTTACCTGCGTCTTCTTCAAGATGCGCCCTGATTATACGTATCCTTTTAGTCTGTCCATCTTCCAGCGGTATCTCGATAAAACCATTCTCACTGAAAGGCAGATCGTACTGACTTATCTGATAATTTTTCGGCAGATCGGGATAATAATAACTTTTCCTGTCCCACTTGGTAAATTCCGGTATCGAGCAGTTAAGAGCCAAAGCCGCCAGAACCGAATACTCGAACGCCTGCTTATTCATCACAGGCAGCGACCCAGGCATCCCCAGACAAACCGGACAAACCCTGCTGTTAGGCTCAGCCCCAAACGCCAGCTCACAACCACAGAACATCTTAGTCCTGGTGCACAACTGCACATGGATCTCTAAGCCGACAATAACCTTATATTCTAATTCGCTCATTTTCTATTCTGTAATTAAAGCTGGTTTACTGGTATTGAAATCTGTTTGTGATTCGTACATTTTTGCTATCCGCAGCAGTTTGTCTTCAGTAAAGGCTGGCGTAAGTATCTGCAAACCTATCGGCAGTTGATTCTCATCGAAACCACATGGAACGCTTATCCCGGGTATACCAGCTAAATTAGCTGCTATCGTATAAATATCCGTAAGATACATCTGCAGCGGGTCTGCTGTTTTTTCGCCTATCTTAAAAGCCGTTGTCGGCGATACAGGCATCATAATGCAGTCGCAACTTTCAAACGCCCGTGTGAAATCACCGCGAATCAAATTACGAACCTTCAATGCCTTCAAATAATAAGCATCATAATACCCGCTCGACAGTGCGTATGTCCCTAACATTATCCGCCTTTTGACTTCCTGCCCAAACCCCTCAGCACGCGACTTCGAATAAACCTCGATATAATCTTTCGGCTTCTTCGTTCGATGCCCGTAATGCACCCCGTCAAAACGCGCCAAATTACTCGAAGCCTCAGCCGTTGCTATCATGTAATACGCCGCTATCGCGTAATCAAAATGCGGCATCTCGATCTCAACAATTTCAGCACCCTTGTTTTTGTAAACCTCTATCGCGGAAGCGACCGCTTTTTGCACCGCCTCATCAGCTCCTGCATTGAGTTCCGGCACAACCGCGATCCGCAATTTCTCTATCGGCTCATCGATTCTTTCAAGATAGTCACACACAGGCCCATTTGCTTCATCAACGCTCGTACTGTCAGCTGGGTCGTGACCTGCTATTACATTGAGCATCAAAGCTGCATCCTCAACATTTCGTGTCACAGGCCCGATCTGATCCAAACTCGAACCGTAAGCCACAAGACCATATCGAGAAACCCTCCCGTATGTAGGCTTTAGCCCAACAACACCGCAAAAACTCGCCGGCTGACGAATAGAACCACCGGTATCAGAACCAAGAGCCGCATAACACAGACGACCCGCAACCGCCGCGGTAGAACCGCCGCTGCTGCCGCCCGGAACTCTACTCGTATCCCACGGATTCACAGTCTGCTTTAGACCAGAATTCTCAGTGCTCGAACCCATAGCAAACTCGTCCATATTACACTTACCGATTATCACCGCATCTGCCGCCAGCAGTTTCTTTATTACCGTAGCGTCATAAGGCGAACAGAAATTCTCAAGAATCTTCGACCCGCAGGTAGTAGCACCAAAACTTGTGCACATATTATCCTTCACCGCAACAGGAACGCCAGCCAAAGCCCCAACCGAAACACTCGCCGCAATTTTAGCATCGATCTCCCCAGCCTGCGACATCGCGATATCTTTAAACGTACTAATATAAGCCCCTATAACACCCTCATACCTATCAATAGCAGCAAACACAGCCTCAACAGCCTCAACGCTCCTAACCTCACCGCAAGAGATTCTCTCTGCCAACCCCTTACAACCAATTTCCAATATCCCATCAACCATAAGTTAGTATCTCTAATTTTAACTGCTTGCTTCATCCAGTATCTTCGGCACCTTAAAAAAAACACCATCTCGCTGCGGAGCGTTAGCTAACGCCTTGTCACTGCCGAGCGATTCGGTAATAACATCTTCACGAAAACAATTACTCACAGGCAGACAATGCGCCAAAGGCTCGACATTATCCGTATCGAGCTCGTTCATCTTCTCCACGTATTCCATGATCGCGCTTAGCTGACCGGAAAACTGTTCAACCTCAGAGTCACTCAGGTCAAGACGAGCCAGCTTAGCTGTCTTGCGAACCTGTTCGGCGTCTATTTTTTTATCCATTGGAAAATTACCCATAAAAAAAGCGAGGCACAAACCGGCCTCGCTAATATCATTCAACAAATTATCAGCACAATGTGATACACACTGACTTTTCTCCCCTATTCACATACGCTTTTTTTCTACTCAGCTGGCGTATAATTGCGTTTCGGAGGCTTAACCACCAGGCCGTTCTTAATCGCCTTAGCCGACACCTTGATCCTGCAGACCTTACCGTCGACCAGGGCACGAACTCGCTGGATATTAGGTTTAAATTTACGTTTAGTTACGCCGGTAACTTTTCTACCAACACCGCCTAGATGTTTAGCCTTACCGCGACGAGATATACTCTGCCCGGCTAAAGTTCGCTTACCTGTTATACTGCACACTCTGGACATCTGATAAAACTCCTGTCTATCTACCTTAGATTTTAAGCTCAATTACCATAAAACACCACAGTATACAAATTTAAACAAAAATTGCAAGCACAAATACTCTTTTTAGCAAAAAAACCGTTTTTCGCCCCCAAACCCCCAATCCCATCCCATTTTTTGACCCCAGGGAAGGATTCCATATTGGTATAACATCAATTGTATTTAATTCCTTCGATTAATCGTTTTTTCCGTAGAGCCAGCTTTCGTCGCTTAGCTGGTAATCGACGATCTCTTCTGGTTTGAAGTAAAGCCCTATCTCGCTCTTAGCCGATTCCGGGCTGTCGGAACCATGAATTAAATTGTATCCCCTCGAAGCGCTGTAGTCGCCTCGTATCGTGCCAGGTTCTGCCTGGTAACCGAATGTCGCACCCATCATCTTCCGGGCCATCTCGATAACGCCATCAGCCTGCCACACCATCACTAATGACGGCGATGATGACAGATACTTGACAACGCCCCTGAAAAAAGGTTTGTCTTTATGAACAGCGTAATGCTCACTGGCTAATTCTTCGGATATCTGAATGAATTTAGCTGCAACGAGTTTGAGCCCTTTGCTCTCGAACCGAGAGATTATCTCACCAGACAAATGCCTCTGGATGCCGTCGGGTTTGATTATTATTAAAGTACGTTCTGTCATGATTTATAGCTCGCAACTACTTCACATTACTCAAGCCGAATAACAACATAAATCAGTCGCCGACAAAGTCGGCTTCGATCAACGCAACACGAGATACGCTTCACGCGATACGCTCAAACTGACCGAAGGTCTGTTTGAGTAGTTACATCCCCTTTGGCACAATATAAATTTCGACACGTCTGTTTTTGGGATTTCCTTTTTTGCCCGGCTTGTTTGCTTCGACAGGCCTATACTCTCCAAACCCACGTGCGCTCATTCGATTCGGCGCAACCTTATTAGCTTCCATTACCTTCAGTACCGATATCGCCCTGTTAGAAGAAAGATGCCAGTTCGATGCGTGTACAGCTCGGGAATATCGAATAGGCTGATCGTCTGTATGTCCGGCAATTACAACATCAAGACCTTTCGCCTGTTCTGAGTTCAGGATCACACAAAGTTCTTTAACAGCTTTTTCTGCACCGCCAAGTACCTTGTCCTTTCCGCTCTTAAAAAGCAGATCACTTTTGAATTTCACGATCCCGCTGCCCGCGTCGTATGTAACCATCTCCTGGGTATTAGCAAAATCCTCTAACATCGTGCTAAGTTCGATCGGTATCTGCGCGCCTCCTGAGAGCAGCCTTTGCTGCATTAAAGCTATCAACGAACTTTTATTGCTGATATCTTCTCCCAGTGAAGTAATCCTCTGTTCGAGGGCATCAGTCTGCG
Organism: Planctomycetota bacterium; assembly: GCA_042569785.1. GTDB lineage: Bacteria > Planctomycetota > Phycisphaerae > Sedimentisphaerales > Anaerobacaceae > JBHPGW01. Next base: position 25,200 of record JBHPGW010000019.1, read on the forward strand.
CATCGCAAACCTCTTGCGCCGAATCGACCGTTCTCTTTAGCTTCTCCATTTCAAGACTGGAGACCGCCGCTTGACTTTCCAGTTCGGAAATAACCCTGCTCTGACGATTATTCTGGATTTTCAGATCGTTAGCGTCAGGGCCGCAACCAGTTACCAGCATAATCCCCGCAGATACCATAATTAGAGATGAAAGTTTGATAATTCGCATTGTCCTATCCTTTCAAAGAAATGACAGCCAAATAAATTCCTTTTTAACTAACTGTAAACCCACTTATCCGCAAGCACTTACGCACGATCACCTCATCGCCCCTCTCCCTTTGTTACAAATAAAACCGATTTGCCATTATCCGTCAAGAATAAAGTTACAAAATTTCAATATAGCTGCGGGCCCAAAATGAGAATTCTCTGGATATGTTTACTCAAACTACCCCATAGCCTGTTTGAGAATGTAAAGATCAAAATTGCCGATTCAGGCGGTGACTGTGTTTTTGCGACGCAGTTTCAGGATATACTCGATAATATCCTTCCTGCTGACAACGCCTATGGGCTTACCCTTGTGTACTATCGGAACCCTTCGGAAATTGTTTTTGTTGACAGTAATCACTTCAGTCTTCATTATAGTTTTAGCTTCGAACATATCCGGATTACCTTTCCAACATATCTAAACCAGTAAAACAAATTCCATTTTAGACTGTCGGCTCAAACGCGTGGTGACTTGTGAATAACAACCCCAGCAACACAAAAATACCTCCAGTAGCGCATCCGCAAAAGTTTAAAAGATTTTTTATCGGCCCAAAATTGCTCGTGATATTTTATTGGACTTTTTTATTGCTAATGACGCCGTCCCGGCTTTATCAAAAACACTCCCGCACCGAGACCGAGCATTACAATAGTTGCCGGCTCGGGTGTCGTCAGAAAGGCGGCATCTGAGCCGAACTCGACCATTACCAAATTCTGGCGAACAAAATCCAGGTCGTAAATTTCACGGTCCAACATCAATGTAATAGCTACCGAATTCGCAATAGCTCCAAGTCCGCCCATACCTACCAGGGGCGGTTTGGTAACTATCCCTGCCTGCGGGCCGTCAAGATTCCCGGGACCATCGAGATTCGGTCCACCAAAGGCTGTTGCACCGGACCTGGTCGCCGTGACAAAATTCGTCAGCATAGAATTGCCATAGTTATTTCCATAACCCCATTCGCCTGTAACGTCAGCGCCTGATAACAACTGTTGTGCAACATTATCGAAATTAACCGAATACCCGCCATCACCGATCACAACGCTCCCATCTATAATTTGCGGATGCTCATCGTAACCGAGTTCTGCCAGATCAAACGAAATGGTAGTCAATATCTGGGCGCCATTATCGAAACCGCCAGGCAGAGAAGTTGAGGTATTGAACAATTTGATTTTCAACTCGGTCGGTTTTTCCGTATCCAGAATGAAATCCGCACGCGCACTAAGGCCGTTAAGCTCCTGCACAGGGCTTATCTGCGCAGGTGAATCCAAATATACGCTTTCTGTGATTAAACTCGCATTTGTGCTGGACGCCAATATTGCGACAACCCATGCCGCAAGGACAATTGATGCTGTCTTCTTCATCTTCTCTCTCCTTAAATTAAACTTTCTCTTCTTATTTCTCTCTTCTGCCTTACAGAAAAACTTCTGTTAGCTGATTTACATAAAGCAAAGCCTGTGCCAAAGTTTTTTAAAAGCTATAAGTGTTTGTTTTAGAAGAACTTAAAGAAATGACTACTTAAGGTACACCTAACGGACAGGTACCATAATGGTCGATGCGGGCGCAGCAAAACCGACCAAAATGGTCACTCGCAACTACCCGAGCCGACGTTCTGGCAACAGCTTTGCTCACTGATATTGCCGAGCAAACAACAGTTATTAAATTTTTTATCTCCGCCTTAAAACGCCTCTAAAAGGCGTTAAAATGCTCATTATCCACTTCATTTGCCACCACAGCCCTCACGTTCAAGAGCCTGCAAACCTCGTAGCCGCCCAGCCGTAATACCTGAGCCTCCACAATACAAAAGCAAACCACATGCCAAACGTTATGATTTCTACGATTTTTTGTAATGTGCAAAACACCTACCCCTTTGCGGCATGGGTTGTCACAAAAAAGCAGGTGTCTTGAGCGAAAATAAAATAGATGGGTTTAATGCATTTCGACCTGACAGGCTCCTATGCCGTGACGGTAGAAATTAAATTGTACGTTCGGGTGGTCGGCCAGCAGTGACATTGGCACCGCACTATCCGCAATTTCCTTAACAATAGAGGTAATTCACACGTTTTATCAGTCCCCTGCACTGCGGAGGGTCACTACACCAGCTCCTGCGGATTCTCCAGCAACTCCTTGAGATAGTTCAAAAACTGCGCCGCATAGTACCCGTTTATAATTTTATGATCGACCGCAAGCGACAGGCTCAACATCTTACGACTGACAGGCTCGCCGTCCCTGCAAATGATAGTAGGAATAACTCTACCCGTAGCCAGAATAACGCTCGCCACCGGCGGGATTATACCGATAAACGAATCAATACCATAAGGCCCAAGATTACTAAGAGCCACCGTTTCACTTTCCATATCCTCGAGGGTCAGTTGATTATCGAGAGCCTTTTCCGTAAGCAGTTTCTCATCCCCTGCGATCTCGACCAGCCCCTTTTCCGACGCGTCTTTAACTACCGGCACAACAAGTCCCTGCGGTGCGCTCACCGCAAACCCAACGTTAACACTGCCGGCCACCATGATTACATCGCCATCAAGCCGAGCGTTAATTTCCGGATACTTTTCCACCGCCATCGCCAGTGCCCGAATATAAAAGACGTTAGTAGTTATCTTAACCCCCAGCCTCTTTCGCAGCTTTGGACGTATTGCCATCAACTCTGTCACATCCGCCTTAGCCTCAAGATAAAAGCAGGGCTTAGTACGCTTGGAAAGCAGCATCCTCTTGCCGATAATTTTCTGAATTGTAGAAAGTTCCTTATCCATAAAATTCCAGGTCTTTGACGAGCCCCCAATGTAAAATTGGGGGATATCTTTAAACTTTTAGCCCCCTGCACCGCGGGGGGTCTCACATTCGAACGAACTTTCATTATAGTCCACCATTTTTTGTTTGCAAGCGTCAAGATTTTGTAAGATAATACCCACTTATGATGGACAACATTCAAAAGTCGCTGGCCAACTACTGGGGCTACAACGATTTCCTCCCGTTACAGGCCGAAGCGATGCAGGCAATGAGCAGCGGCCGCGATTCGATAGTAATATTACCCACAGGCGGCGGCAAATCGCTCTGCTTCCAGGCCCCTGCTGTCACAATGCCAGGCCTGGCCGTCGTCGTAAGCCCATTGATCTCACTAATGAAGGACCAGGTCGATGCCCTGAACGAATGCGGCGTACCAGCCGGACGTATCGACAGCTCTCTTTCTGAGATCGAACAAGGCGAAATTTTCGAGAGTATCTACAACAAAACGCTCAAACTGCTCTACGTCTCACCAGAACGCCTCGTCACTCGAGGCTTTATGGATATGCTCAGTTCAATTGACCTTTCTTTTATCGCTATAGACGAGGCACACTGCGTCAGTATGTGGGGCCACGATTTCCGCCCCGAATACCGCAAACTCAGCATGTTAAAAGAAAAATTCAGCTCTGTCACCATAGGCGCATACACTGCGACCGCCACCCAGCAGGTTCGAGACGACATCGCCGTCCAGCTCGGCTTGGAAAAACCAAAAATGCTCATAGGCAACTTCGACCGCCCCAATCTCGTCTACAGGGTCCGACGAAGAAAAAAGATACTCACACAGATCTGCGAGGTTATGGATAAGCATAAAGGCGACTCCGGGATCATCTACTGCATCCGCCGTAAGGACGTCGACAAGATATGCTCGGAGTTGTCAGCCAAAGGCTATAATGTTCGGCCATACCACGCCGGCATGCAGCCTCACCAGCGAAAGCGCAACCAGGAAGATTTTATCCGCGAAAAAACTGACACGATAGTAGCGACAGTCGCGTTCGGCATGGGCATCGACAAGTCAAACGTCCGCTACGTAATCCACGCCGGCATGCCAAAGTCACTTGAGCATTACCAGCAGGAGAGCGGCAGAGCAGGCAGAGACGGCCTCGAGGCCCAGTGCTGGCTATTCTATTCCGGCGGAGACTTCGCGACATGGAAAAGCATATTGTCCGACATGCCCCTCGAAGCAAACAAAATAGCAATGACAAAACTCTCAAGCATGTACAATTACTGTACCGGCGGCTTGTGCAGGCACAAAGCAATACTGAATTATTTCGGCCAAACACTGGAAAAAGAAAACTGCGCCTGCTGCGATGTCTGCCTCGGAGAGATCAAAAGCATCGACCACGCTTTAGAAACCTCCCAAAAAATCCTCTCGTGCATAGTTCGGCTCGACCAGCGATTCGGCGCAGGCTACACTTCACTGGTATTAACAGGCTCACGTGACAGCAGAATTCTGCAAAGCGGACACGACACACTTACTACTTATGGCCTGCTCAGCGACTACCCCAAATCAGCCGTCCACGAATGGACAGAACAACTTATAGGACAGGATTACATCGCCAGAACCGGAGAATATAACGTCCTAAGCATAACCCAAAAGGGCTGGAAACTGCTAAAGGGCGATGCTCAGCCCAGGCTCCTAAAGCCCGCCCAAAAGAAAACAAAACGATCCAAAGCCGTCACTGATTCATGGCAGGGCGTAGATAAGGGCCTGTTCGATCTGCTGAAAAAATTGAGAACCAAAATCGCAAAAACCAAACACGTACCTGCCTACATAGTCTTTTCAGACGCCGCACTCAGGGATATGGCCAGAAGAAAGCCATCAAATCCAGCATCATTTATCGAGATAAAAGGTATTGGCCAAAAGAAAACAAAGCAATACTCCGCAACCGTCCTCAAAGTGATTAGCGACTATTGCCAAGCCAATTCCATCGACACCGATATCATCACCACAGATTAACATAAATAGTTGCCGAACCCTTATTCCGTGTATTTTGACAAAATCGGTTTTTTATCGGTCCTTGCTTCTTTATGCGCAAAAATGTAAAAAAACTACTCATCGGCACCAAATTTTACCAAAAAGCCTATAAAATCCGCGTTATCTGCATCATTTTTGCGAATTTTTACGAAATTTCCTGAACCTCTATCGGTGAAAACCCCGATATATAAATATAATAGGCAAAAAAACTACTACTTTTTAGTACTTAATTGTTAAGAGTGTGTAGTTTGCTGTCGATAAACATTTTGTTGGCGATTACCTTTCTGAAAGTTACGTTTCTGGTTGTTTCACAGAAGCGAGGCTTTTTTGCGGGAAAGTAAAGCTGTAAGATTATATTTTAAGGATGGTTACAACAATGGATCAGAGGGGAGACATATGAGAGTTTTCATGCTGGGCTGGGAATTCCCCCCATTCATCAGCGGAGGGTTGGGGACTGCTTGTTACGGGCTTACCAAGGCGATGAGTGAGCTCGGACTGGGGATTACTTTCTGTCTGCCCAAAATGGTTGACAGCCAATATACCACACACGTCAAAATGTTAGGCCCTGGCGTACAAAGACCGGTAAGTTCATTCAAACTCCGGGCAATGAAAAATGTAGACTTCCACGCCGTCAACTCACCCCTAAAGGCATATGCCACACCGGAAACCTATCAGAAACGACTGGAAGAATTGATCCTTCAAAAAAGAAAGCTCTCTGGCGGTAATATTACCATAGGTGAACAATTAAACTTCTCCAGCGATTACAGTGGCGATATGTACACAGAAGCCCACCGCTATGCCGCACTGTCGGCTGAATTGGCCTTGGATGAGGATTTTGATGTGATTCACGCACACGACTGGATGACATATCCCGCTGGCATCGCGGTAGCAAAGGTCAGCGGTAAACCATTGATAATCCACGTACACGCTACAGAATTCGACCGCAGCGGCGAAAATATCAACCAGATGATCTACGACATCGAACGAGAAGGCATGCACGTAGCCGACAAAATTATCGCTGTCAGCTATTACACTCGAAATATCATAATCAACCGTTACGGCATCAGTCCCGACAAAGTCGAAGTCGTACACAACGGCATCGAAAGCAAAAAAAGATACAAATTTGGCGACCAGTACATCGAAAAAGATGAAAAGATGGTTTTATTCCTGGGCCGCATCACAATGCAAAAGGGCCCGGAATATTTCCTACACGCCGCCAAGAAGGTACTTGAGGTCATGGACAACGTAAAGTTTGTCATGGCAGGTTCCGGTGACATGATGCACCGAGCCGTTGAAATGGCCGCCGAATTAGGTATCGGAAGTAAGGTCCTGTTCACCGGTTTTTTACAGGGCAAGGGTGTCCAGAAGATATATGAAATGGCCGACCTTTTCGTTATGCCATCTGTTTCAGAACCGTTCGGATTGGTCCCGTTAGAAGCCCTTGACCACGACGTCCCCGTTATAATAAGTAAGCAAAGCGGAGTTTCAGAAGTACTCACCCACGCCTTAAAGGTCGATTTTTGGGATACTGAAGAGATCGCCAACAAGATAGTTGCCGTCTTGAAACATCCGTCTTTAAGAATAACTTTGCAAAATCACGGCAATCATGAGGTGCGAAAACTGCGATGGAAGGATTCAGCCGCAAAATGTGCCAGGATATATCACGATACGATGGTAGCCGTTTAAAACTATAAATGTATGAGTCAATGGAGGACTCGGCGAACAAAATGTATTACACAACTGAAACGAGATAAAATATGGCATCAGTATGTTTCTATTTCCAGGTCCATCAGCCGCACAGGCTAAGGCACTACACAGTCTTCGATGAGCAAGAGCATTATTTCGATGACCACAAGAACGGGGCGATTTGCAGAAAAGTCGCTAACAAGTGCTACCTTCCCGCTAACCGCCTACTGCTCGATCTGATCAACAAACACGAGGGTCGCTTCAGGATATCTTACAGCATAACCGGAACTCTGCTCGAACAGTTAGAGCAGTTTGCCCCGGAAGTTTTGAGTACTTTTGACGCACTCGCTCAGACCGGCTGCGTAGAATTCATCGCCGAAACCTATTATCACAGCCTAAGCTTCCTCTATTCGCATGACGAATTTATAGAGCAGGTACAAAAACACATCCAAACCATCGAACGTCTTTTCGGCCAAACCCCGCGGATATTTAGAAACACAGAACTGATCTACAACAACGAACTCGCATCGCTTATCGAGTCCATGGATTGCTTCGACGCAATAATAACCGAAGGCGCAGACCGAATACTCGGATATCGAAGCCCCAATTTCGTTTACCACCCACAGGGCTGCGACAAACTAAAGCTCCTGCTGAAAAACTACGCCCTCAGCGACGATATCGCGTTTAGATTTTCAAATAAGGCATGGGCTGAGTGGCCCTTGACCGCGAATAAATTCGCAAACTGGGTCAGCGAAGTTAACGGAAACGGCTACATGGTCAATTTGTTCATGGACTACGAAACCTTCGGCGAGCATCAATGGGAAGACACAGGGATATTTAATTTCATGCGGCACCTGCCGGAATATATTCTCAGACATCCCGATAACGACTTCAAAACACCCAGCGAAGTTGTCGCAACTTATGACCCCGTCGGCACCGTCGATGTCCACAATTTGATCAGTTGGGCAGATACCGAAAGAGACATATCAGCATGGCTCGGAAACGCGATGCAGTCAAACGCTATTCACGAGCTTTACAGACTCGAACGTAAGGTCAAAGATACAGGCTGCAAAAAGACCATCACCGACTGGAGAAACCTGCAAACTTCCGACCATTTTTATTATATGTGCACAAAATATTTTTCCGACGGTGATGTACACAAGTATTTTAATCCATACGATTCACCATATGACTCATACATCAACTTTATGAACGTGCTGAACAATCTGCATAATCGTTGCAGAAAAGACGAAACCATAGAGATCAACTCGACCAGCCAGGCTGATTTGAAGTTACAGACTGTCGATTAAACACGAAAAAATATCCCTGACACGATACATCTTTCTGGCGAACTTTTAACTCCCAACATGAATAGTTACTCAGGTAAGGCACTAAAAAGCTGGAATTTTATTATATTTGTTTTGATGTTTGTAGGAGCGTATTGTGTTGACATTGCAGAAGAACGCGTTGTGCGAGATTACCTGCACCCCTGCCGATTACCCCAGCGTTGACCAGATGCTCGAACGCGAATGGCTTTTGACGAATAATCGTGGAGGATACGCATCTTCGACGATAGTTGGCTGTAACACCAGAAGGTATCACGGCCTGCTCGTAGGCTCACTCAATCCGCCGGTAAACAGGATAAACGCACTGACTACCTGTAAGGAGAAGCTCCTGATAGACTCAAAAGCGTTCGACCTCTCTACATTTGAATTTGACCAGAACATCACTCCAGACGGCTTTAAACATATCAAGCAATTCCGCAAAGACACTGGCGTTCATTTCGATTATCAAATCGAAGACCTCGAAATGACAAAGTCCTTATATCTCCTCAGAGACACAGATGCGATTGTCATGGTCTACGATTTCAAATCCCTGCCAAACCAGAGAAAACTTGAGTTTATCTGGCGACCCTACGTGTCACTTTGTGATTTCCATTCACTGCAAAAATCATATGCATCCCTGGAATCAAAACTATCTGACGGCTCTGTCTCGATCCGACATAACCAGGTCGATAGTTGTGAATTGTATCTAAGACCTAAGAATGCCGAATTCCAAAAAGACCCGCAGTGGTGGTTCAACTTCGTTTACCGCAAAGACAAAGAAAGAGGCCAGCAGTTCACAGGGGATTTATGGACACCAGGCTTTTTCAGATCAAAGATCGACTCACCATGTCAGGTTATTTTCCGAGCAGAATTAGGAGGCCCCCACAGCCCAGTCGATAAAAGTTTAGCCGCTGACATGAAATTTGATATTGATGCTATTCAGCAGAACCTGATCGAAGCCAGAAAGGACTTGATCGAAAAAGCAGGGATCAGCAAGCATGACGATCAATTGCCGCAACTATGCATAGCCGCCGACGACTTCATCGTCCAGGTTCAGCGGCAGGGTGATACACGCACCAGTAGTATTTTAGCAGGCTTCCCATGGTTCGCAGACTGGGGGAGAGACGCCTTTATTTCGCTGCCCGGACTCTTGCTCTCTACCGGCAGACACAATGAGGCCAAATCAGTACTAACAACCTTTGCCGCCGTCGCTGACCAGGGAATGATACCCCATCGATTCGACGATTACAACAACCAGGCACACTTTAACAGTGTCGATGCCTCTTTGTGGTTTACCAACGCTTGTTTCCAATATTTACTTGCTACAGGCGATTACCAAACTTTCAACGACAACCTCCTGCCGACAATTCTTCAGATAGTCGAGTTCTACCAGAAGGGCACTCGTTTCGACATCCACGCCGACAGTGACTCCCTGATAACCGCAGGCAGCGAAGAAACCCAACTAACCTGGATGGACGCAAAGTGTGAAAATATCGCGTTCACCCCGCGCTACGGCAAAGCCGTCGAGATCAACGCCTTATGGTATAACAGCCTTTACGCACTGGCCCATTATTATAAAAATAGAGACGACGAGTTTTGCCTGCGTTACACAGAAATGGCCGACAAAGTCAAAACCAGTTTCTGCAGGTTGTTCTGGAACCAGCACACCGGATACTTAAACGACTGCATCATGCCAGACGGAACCGTCGATTCAAGCCTGAGACCCAACCAGATATTCGCCGTCTCACTGGCATTTTCACCGCTCGACGAACAAATGCAAACCTCTGTTATCAAGGCCGTCAAAGAAAAACTGCTTACCGATTATGGACTAAGAACCCTAAGCAGTGACGACCCCCGTTATCAGGGCAGATACCAGGGACACCAATTCGACCGTGACAAGGCATACCATCAGGGAACCGTTTGGCCGTTCCTGATAGGTCACTTTGTACAGGGATACCTCAAAGTCAACGCCTTTAGCCGAGATGCGAGGAAACAAGCCGAAAAATTTATCGAGCCGCTGCTAACCCATCTGACTGAACAAGGTTGCCTCGGACAGGTCTCTGAAATCTTCGATGGTGATAGCCCACAGAAGCCAAAGGGATGCTTCGCACAGGCATGGAGCATCGCCGAGTTAATAAGAGCGTATGAATTGATAACTTCCGACTACGCGGGAACCTGGCCCGAAATTTAATCAGTTTTTGCATTTAAGCTTGACATCGCTGTTTAGATCCGGTATAATAATACACATGAAGCAGATTAACCGTAACAACTCCATTGGCTGGTGGTGGCCTGAACGATAACTTCCGACGGGCAAGCGGTAATTTGCTGTAAAAATTAAACCATTTAAAAGGCGGCCTGTTGGAAAACAAGGCCGTCTTTTTTTACAACTTGACGCAATCGAAAATACACAATACGATATACGCAATACGAGACACGAGACACGAGATACGAGATGCGAGACACGAAATATGAATGATTACGAACAGATAATTCGGTCAGCTAAGCCGGGACAGATCGTCCCGGTAGTGAAGAAGATTGACATGGACGATCCTATGGACTTCTTCGCAAAGCTAAGCGATTACGGCAGAGCGAAAAACTGCTGCCTTTTCGAATCCAGGGAACATTTAGCAGGCAGTGGCGCACTTAGTTTCGGCACCGACCGCCCTGCTCTCTACCTCTCAGGAAAAGACCTTGATTTTAGCATCGAAGCCTTAAGCCAAACCGGCAAACGAATGCTAAAATACCTGGCGAGCCATAAACAAAGATTCGACTTCTGCGGTACCGTCGATTTCTCCGATGAGACAATCACCGGCTCGATCAAAGAAAACACAGACACCGTCGACGAACAGACAAGACTGCAATGCACTAACCAGATGGACGTCCTGCGAGCGGTAGCTTTTGCTTTTAGTCTGGCAAGTAAACCGTTCCGCGTAACCTGCGGCCTGCTCGGGGCATTAAGTTACGATTTCATCGACCAGTTTGAAAAGCTCCCGAAAAATACCGACGACCTTTTAGGAAACCCCGATTACGAACTCTACTTCGCCGACAACATCTTCCTGATGGACCACGAGCATGATCAAGGCTACGTCATTATAAACGTAATGATTACCGACGACGACCGCCAATTCCTGATCGACCAGGCAAAAGAATGCTTCGAATACTACGACTCCATCGACAAACGTCAGGCACCTAAAGGACAAAAGTTTACCGGAGAACTGTCTCCTGCCTCGACCGACACCAACCAGAACGAATACGAAAAAATGGTCAAAAACGCCAAGCGACATATCACCGATGGCGACATCTTCCAGGTCGTACTAAGCAGAACAATTACAGAGCCCTGCCCCGATGAACCACTCGACGTCTACAAGAGACTAAGACAGCTAAACCCATCGCCATATATGTTCTACATAAACACACCAAATACCGTATTGATGGGATCGAGCCCCGAACTAAATCTAAGGGTCAGCGGCACCGACACCCCAATGGTAGAGATCAGACCGATAGCAGGAACAAAACCACGCGGCAAGATCGACAACAAGATCGACCCCGACACCGACTTTAGATACGAAGCCGAACTAAAGCTCGACAGAAAAGAACTGGCCGAACATATTATGTTAGTCGACCTGGCAAGAAACGACATCGCACGAGTCGCGGAACCAGGCAGCAGAGTCGTTACCGAATTGCTCATCGTCGAAAAATACGCCTCCGTACAGCACCTGGTAAGTAATGTCAAAGGCAGGTTAGCCGAAAACCTCGACGCTCTCAGCGCATATCTTGCAACGATGAACATGGGCACCCTAAGCGGAGCACCGAAGATCGAAGCAATGAAAATAATTCGCCAGTCGGAAAAAACAAAACGAGGATATTACGGCGGAGCTGTCTGCTACCTAACCGTTGACGGACAGTTCGACAGTTGCATTACGATAAGGTCATTACAAGTCAGGGACCACACCGCATACGTCCGCGTAGGTGCTGGCATAGTGCACGACTCCGTGCCGAAAACAGAATTCCAGGAAACTAACCACAAAGCAAATTCCTGCCTGCGAGCGGTTCGCAGCCAGTAGAAGGACCTATCATGGAACAGAAAAATAGAAAAGTTTTATTCATCGACAACTTCGATTCGTTCACGTACAACCTCGTCGATGATTTCTGCAAACGTAACTGCACCGCAAAGGTCTACCGGGCAGATACCAAATTAGAACAGCTAAAAAAGATCGCCGATGATTTCGCACCCGACCTGCTCGTAATTTCACCAGGCCCAGGCACACCCGATTCCGCAGGAGTTTCGCTTGCCGCAGTCGATTACTTCAAGGACAAACTGCCAATCTTCGGCGTCTGTCTCGGACACCAGACTATCGCGCAGTATTTCGGCGGCAAAGTAGGACACGCACCGAACCCGATGCACGGAAAACCATCAAGAGTCACCCACAACGAACAGGGCCTCTTCGAAGGCGTAGAAAACCCGCTACAGGCCGGACGATACCACAGCTTATGCGTAACAAAACTACCGTCCTGTCTGGAACAAACCGCGGACTTTGAAAAGATCATCATGGGCCTAAAACACAAAGAACTACCGATCTACGGCGTACAGTTCCATCCGGAAAGTATCCTGACGCCGGCAGGAGGAAAAATTATCGAAAACATACTTGCGATCGCAGAAGGGACATAGAAAAAAACAAACAGATTTTTTGTTAGCCCCCTGCACTGCAGGGGGTTTGACGAGCCCCCAATGTAAAATTGGGGGATATCTTTGGAGAAAATAATGGCAGCCATAACCGAATATATTGAAATCATTTTAGCTGGCAAAGACCTTACCTTCGACCAGGCACAGACCTTACTCGACACCATCTTCAATGGTGACATACCAGAGGTACAGGTCGCAGCTTTCCTAACTGCCATGCGTGCCAAGGGCCCTGTACCAACTGAACTTGCGGGCCTGGCCAGTTCACTAAAAGCCCACGCCGTCAAAGTCAACGTCGATCCCGATTCAGTCATCGACACCTGCGGAACAGGCGGAGCAACCGTAAAAACTTTCAATATCTCAACCGCTGCTGCCCTGGTAGCAGCCGGCGCACGCGCACGCGTTGCCAAGCACGGCAACAGGGCGATCACCAGCAATTGTGGCTCAGCGGACGTACTCACAGCCCTCGGCGTGAAAGTAGACGCTGCACCTGAGACGATAACCAATTGCATCAACCAGGCCAATATCGGCTTCATGTTCGCACCGATGTTCCATCCAGCAATGAAATACGTCCAGCCCGTACGCAAAGGCTTAGGCTTTAGAACCGTCTTCAATATTCTCGGCCCACTGGCGAATCCAGCCGGCGCAAAGGCACAGGTCATGGGAGTCGCCGCCGAAGAACTGCTCGATATGATCGTCGAAACCCTAAAACTCCTCGGCACCAAAAGAGCAATGGTCGTCCACAGTGACGGCCTCGACGAGATCAGCACTTTCGGCATTACAAAGATCCGCCAACTCACCGATGGAAAAATCACCACCCTCGAACTAAACCCCGCCGATCTCGGTATCGCCCCGGCAACTCTCGACCAGCTAAAAGGCTCTGACGCCCAGACCAACGCGAAAATCGTCCGTGACATCCTAACAGGAAAAGAAACCGGCCAAAAAAAAGACATCGTAATTTTAAACGCCGCTGCCGCGATCATCGTCGCAGACCTGGCTGACGATTTCACCTCAGCAATTAAGATCGCCGATGACGCGATAAACACAGGCAAAGCTGCCGAAGCACTGGAAAAACTCATCAAAATTTCAAACGAATAAAAAAAAGAAAATAAAATGCTGATCGTAAAAGTAAAAATTTGTGGAATTACCAATTATGAAGACGCCGCCGCGGCTATAGACATGGGAGCCGACATTCTCGGCTTTAATTTCTATCAGCAGAGCCCAAGATACATCTCGCCGGAAAAAGCTGCACATATAATCAACATGCTCCCTGCTTTTATCGACATCGCTGCCGTATTCGTAAATGCCGCCATCGCCCAGATACAGGAAACGATCAGCGTTTGTCATCTCGACTGGGTACAGCTACATGGCGAGGAGGACCCGCAGTTCTGCCAGTCCCTGCGTTCACTAAACGTCAAAACAATGAAAGCTATCAGGGTAAGGGACCAGAACGATATCGAGGGCGCCGAAAATTTTTACACTGATGCCATTTTACTCGACGCCTTTTCCCCTCAAAAGTATGGCGGAACAGGACTGACTTTCGACTGGAACATAATCGGACATATTGGCAAACGAATCTTTTTGGCAGGCGGAATAAACCCAGACAACGCAGCAAAGGCTATAGAACTCGGCGTTTACGGTATTGATATTTGTAGCGGAATAGAATCAAGCCCCGGCAAAAAGGACCATGAAAAAATGAAAAAGTTATTCGAAAACATTCAATATTTAAGAGGATAAAAAAAAGATCATGAAAAATAGTGGCAGATTTGGAGATTACGGTGGCTTCTACGTACCGGAAGTTTTGATGCCGGTACTCGAAGAACTCGAAGAAGCGTTTTATCGTTTCTATAAAGACGATAAATTCGCAAACGAGCTTTCGATGCTCTCCAAAGATTACGCCGGCAGACCAACTCCGCTCTATCACGCACGAAGATTCAGCGACCACGTCGGCTTTAACGTCTACCTAAAACGCGAAGACCTCCTGCACGGCGGAGCACACAAGGTCAACAACACTCTCGGACAGGGACTGCTCGCAAAGTACATGGGCAAGACCAAACTCATCGCTGAAACCGGCGCAGGCCAGCACGGACTGGCGACCGCAATGATAGGCGCATTCTTCGGCATGGAAACCAAAATCTTCATGGGCGTCACCGACATCGAAAGACAAAGCGTTAACGTTCACAAGATGAAGCTCTGCGGCGCACAGGTCATCAACGTCGAAGGCGGAACAGGTACTCTCAAAGACGCCATAAACGATGCACTCAGGTATTGGACCGCTCACGTCACTGATACGTTTTACCTCTTCGGCTCTGCTTGTGGCCCGCATCCTTACCCGACAATAGTAAAACACTTCCAAACCTGTATCGGAACAGAAGCAAGACAGCAGTGCCTCGAAAAAATCGGCAAACTGCCCGACATGATCGTCGCATGTGTAGGCGGCGGAAGTAACGCCATCGGAATATTCTCAGGATTCGTCGATGATAAAGACGTAAAGATCGTCGGCGTAGAAGCAGGAGGAAGAAGCGTAAAAGAAGGTAAACACGCCGCCACGCTCGTAGTCGGAAAAGTAGGCATCCTACACGGTGCAAAAGCATACCTATTGCAGGATAAAGAGGGACAGGTTTATGAAACTGAATCCGTTAGCGCAGGCCTCGATTACCCATCCGTAGGCCCGGAACATTGCCTGTTAAAAGATACCGGCAGAGTCGAGTACGTCGCCGCGGAAGACGAAGAAGTCCTCGACGCATTTGAACTGCTCACAAAATCCGAGGGCATCATCCCCGCCCTGGAAAGCTCGCACGCACTGGCGTATCTGATCAGCCTAAAGGGAAAATTAAAACCAGAAACAGTTGTAATAGTCAACCTCTCAGGCAGAGGCGACAAGGACGTAGGCATTGTAGAAAAATATCGGCCGGTAAAGGAAGACTAACCCCTGTCACCTAATTTTGAGATACCAAATATGAAAACATATAAAGAACTTTTTTCCGAACTGAAAACCGCCGCACTTATCCCCTTTTTCGTAATAGGAGACCCCGACTTTGACACTTCACTTCAGATCATCAAGACCGCAATTGACGCAGACGCAGATGTCCTCGAACTTGGTATCGCTTTTTCCGACCCAATCGCTGACGGCCCAACCATCCAAAAAGCCGACATCCGAGCAATGGATAACGGCATAACCGTAGCAAAGGCCCTCGAACTGATAAAGCAAATAAAGCAATACAAAGACATTCCCATAGGCCTGCTAATGTACTACAACCTTATCTACCAGTACGGAACCGAAAAATTCTTCAAAGACTTCCATGACGCTGGAGTAAATAGCGTACTCGTCGCCGACCTAAGCATCACCGACAGCGATGAAATAATACCAGCAGCAAAAGCCGCAGGAATGGATACCGTCTTCATGGTAACACCAAACACCACCAAGGACCGCATCAAACTCATCGCCTCAAAAACCACAGGCTTCATTTACACCGTCTCAGTATTAGGCGTCACAGGCTCACGCAACGAGCTTTCCGACACAGTTGAATCAATGGTAACCCAATTAAAAACCCTTACTGATGTTCCCATTTGCGTAGGCTTCGGTGTAAGCAAACCAGAACACGCAGTAACGATCGCCTCAGCTGGCGCCGACGGCGTGATCATAGGCTCAAGAATAGTAAAGATAATCGAGCAGAACCTCGACGACAAAAAGAAAATGCTAAAAGAACTCGCAGAGTTCCTAACCTCAGTTAAAACCGCTCTGAAAAAATAATTATTTTTTGCAATAAAACGGTAATCGCTGCCGTCTAAGCTTTTGTAATGTTAATTATATACTGGAGCAAAGCTGATCTTATGCACTCTGGCCCAATAACAACCTCGAATAAACGCCATAAACATAAAGCTTTCACCCTTGTCGAGATACTCGTCGTTATAAGCATCATCGCCCTTCTTATGGGCATATTGACCCCTGTCCTCAACAAGGCTAAAGTTCTCGCCTATCGTACCGTTTGCAAGTCCAACCTTTACAACCTCTCGCTTGCCTTTAGAATGTATCTCGATGGCAACAGGGATATAATGCCTCCTGCTTCTATGCTCCCCTCTTTGGAAGACCCCAACGACCCTGCCTACAAGCCCCCGATCACCGAGTTCCTGCTTCCATATCTATCCGAACCAAAAACTTTCAAGTGCCGTGCCGACAAGAAAGGCTATTTTCAAAAAGAAGGCTCCAGTTACGGATACAACCACCGATTAGGTGGAAAACCAGTAAGCCAATCTCGCGACGTACAACGTGGCGAAGAAGAAAGAAACATCGAAGTGATGTATGACTACGTGCCCTTTCATGGCGAACCCGGAAGACCAGGCGCAACAAACTATCTCTACGCCGATGGCCATATCGGCGATTTACGAAAGCAGTAAAAAATGAAACTGAGCAAAAAAACCATTCTTATAATTTCAATAGCAACACTCACCATCGCCACAACTGTAATTGCCTGGATGGCCACTCATCGTAGAGGTGATACTCCTGATTTCACCAAAAAAAAGCCCGAACA